>CAZYWR010000382.1:0-4861 GCA_964651185.1 uncultured Polyangiales bacterium | reverse complement strand
CGTCGGCAGCTGCACGCCTTGGTCGCGCGTCCAGTCCGCGAGGCCCGCTTCGTAGCGCTCGAAGATGGCCTTGCGTGCGGTTTGGATCGCTTCCCTCGCCAGCAGCTGCTCGACCAGGAACGCGGCCAAGATGCCGGAGGGCAGGAAGCTCGAGCCGACGTCTTGCCACGTATACTTATCCACTTGCCCGCGGTAAAAGCGGCTCCGGTCCGTGCCCTTTTCGCGGAGGATCTCCGCGCGCTCGACGAGCGCTGCATCATTGATCAACAACGCGCCGCCTTCGCCGCAGGTGAAGTTCTTGGTCTCGTGGAAGCTCTGGGTCGCCAACACGCCGAAGGTGCCCAAATAGCGACCTCGGTATTTCGCGAACAGGCCGTGCGCGTTGTCTTCGACGACCGGGACGCCGTGACGCCCGGCGATGGCCAGGATCTCGTCCATCTCGCACGCCACGCCAGCGTAGTGCACCGGCACGATCGCGCGCGTGCGCGGCGTGATCAGCGCTTCGAGCTGGCTCGCGTCCATATTGAGCGTGTCGGGGCGCACATCGGCGAACACGGGCCGAGCGCCGTGAAGCGCGAACGCGTTCGCCGTCGATACGAAGGTGAACGCGGGCACGATCACTTCATCGCCCGGGCGGATGCGGAGCAGGAGCGCGGCCATCTCGAGCGCATGCGTGCACGAGGTGGTCAGGAGCGCCCTGCGAACCCCAAGGCTCTCCTCCAGCAGTCGATGGCAACGCTTGGTGATGAGCCCATCGCCGGACAGCTCGCAGGTCTCGATCGCGCGCAGGATCGATTGAAACTCGGTGCCCACTTTGTGCGGGCGACAGAAGGGAATCGGCTCTTGCGGGGCTGCCTCGCGCCACTCCATGGGCATCGGTGCGCGTACTTCCGCGTGGGCGCTCGCCAATGACGACAGCGGTTCGAGGGCGGAGGCCGCAGGTTCGGCGTCTAGCAGACCACGCACTTCATCCTCCAGACACCGCACAGCGCGATTCATGCACTCTCTACGCCATTCGGGCTGTCCTGCAACGGGATGTTTGTGGGCTAACGCCGCTTTTCAGGGGATAAGACCCGAAAAGGCGTCATCCCATGGCGAAGCAACCCGCTTTGGTCAGCCCTCGCTATCTTGCTACCAGAACGTACACGAACCCAGGACAGAAGCTGGAGATGCGATGCGTATAAGACGAGCGGAGGACGATCTTGTCCGCAGCCGCACGCCCCCCAAAGCTTTCGATCATCGTCAATAGCTACAATTACGGCAGATATTTAAAGGACAGCATCGGCAGCGCGCTCGCAGTGCGTTGGCCGAACAAGGAGGTCCTGGTTGTCGACGACGGATCGACCGACGATTCACGCGCGGTGATTACGTCGTATGGCGAACAGGTCATCCCGCTGTTCAAGGAAAATGGCGGCTTGAACAGCGCCGCCAATCTGGCCTTTGCGCGTAGCAGCGGCGACGTCGTGATCTTCCTCGATGCCGACGACATGTTGTTCGAGGGCGCGGCCCAAGCCGTGATGGAGAGGTGGCACGAAGGCGTGAGCGCCGTGCAGTTCGGGCACGAAAAGATCGACGAGCGCGGTCAGCGTATCGGGACGCCCTGGCCAGTCTACAACGAGCGCAACACGCCCGAGTGGGTGCGTCGGACCGTGCTGCGAACCGGCTACTATGAAGGGCCTCCAACGAGCGGCAGCGCCTGGTCGCGGCGCTTCCTCGAGCAGGTCTTTCCGTTGCCCACCCGCCAGCCGGGGCAGCGCGGTCGTTGGGGGCTTTGGTTCGACGACTACCTCAATACGCTCGCGCCCTTTTTCGGCGACGTCATCTTGCTCACGAGTCCGCAGGGTAACTACCGCATTCACGGCCAGAACGCGCACGGTGGTCGGGGATTCTCCCCCGAGTACGAAGCCGAGCTCTGTACTTATGAGACGGCTCGGATGCGCGCCGTGAACGAGGTCTTGGCGCGCCGTCCCGGCGGGCATCGGGTCGACGTCGAGTTGCTCACCGAACACATGCGCCACCGCATGGTGTTCAAGCGCTGGCTGCCTGAGCGCTACGATTACGGCGACAGCATGGCGGCGCTGTTCGTCAAGCTGTGTCGCGCGACTTGGCGCAGCGAGATGGGCGCGCGCGGCAAGATGATGATGGTGCTCTGGGCGTTGCTCGTCGCCTTCTCGCCGGATCCCCTCGCGTTTCGAGCGGCGCAGCTGAAGCAAGACATCGAGGCGCGCCCGAAGATTCTGCGCTTGATCTGGAAGTGGTAGCGGCGCGCGACCTACGCGAGCATCTGCGCGATCTGACCTTTTTCGAGCGTGCTGTCGCCGAAGTCATCGAGCGGCGCGCCTGCGCTGTTCTTGCAGCCCACGACGGCGCCGATGGTGTTGAGGAACTTGTTGTGCGTCACGTACTTGTTCGACGCCTTGTTGCCGGCGTCGACGTACACGCCCTGTTTGAGCTTGCCGCCGCAGCTCCCCGCGCAGATGTACGGCATGTTGGTCGTGCTGTGCGGCGGCCCGTTCGACAGGTCGTTGAGCCAAATCGCGACCCCCTCGTCGAGCAAGGTGCCGGTGGGCGTCGTGCGCGAATCGAGCTCTGTCAAGAGCCCCTTGAACATGCCCGCGAATAGCTTGTCGATGTCGTGATGCATGACGTCCGCGTTGGCGATCGGGGTGCCCTGGGATCCATCCGACTCGATGCGGTGCGAGATGTAGTGGTAGCGCTGGTACTTGGTGCCGTTGATCGTGTACTGCGTCTGATCGTTGCCGTTGCCGATCTGAAGCGTTACCGCGTGGACCTTGCCGCAGGCGACCGCGAGCGCGATCACCTGGGAATGCATCTTCACCGTCTGCACGGCGTAGCTGTCGCTCTCCGCCTGCGACGTGGTGGTTCCCGAGAGCGGCGTCAGGAGCTCCGGCGGCAGCTGGCACTGCATGCCGACCTCGAGATCGCGGATGGCCTGCTGATGTTGTTGGATGCGATCGCGATCGTCTTTTGACAGCTTGGGATTCGCGAGCAGCGCGTTGAGCTCGTTGCGCACCAGGTCGTTCACGCTCTTGCGCTTCTTGGCGAGCTTGTCGGTGTCGCTGCTGCTCATGCTCGTCGAGAGGCCGAAGAGCGCCTTGTACGCGTTGTACGGATTCGACTCGGCCACGCGCCGGTTGCCGGCGCTGCGGTACGAGAGCACGTCGTCGAGATAGCTGCTGCGCACGCTCGCGCGCAGCGTGAGCGGCTCCTTGCCGGCGCCTGAGAGCTCGCGCTCGATGCGGTTGTCGATCGATTCGCCGGTGGCCAACGCCTTCTCGACGTTCTTGCCGTCGGCCTTCGATGCCGTCAGACACAAGAGCCCGCCCGATGAATGGCCGCATCCCGCGTCCTGGAGCGACTTCATCTCGCAGCCGCGCACGATCAAGAGCTTCGCGGCGAAGTCTGCGAGCACGTTGACCGCTTGATCGCCGTCGGCCTGCATACCTGCAGTCGTCAGCGGACCGAGGTTCGTGGGCCAGAAGCGATCCGGCTCGGAGTCGAGTCCTTGCTGACAGCCATTTCCCTGACGCATGAAGATCGCATAAGGATGCGTGGCATCCTGCGCCTTGACGCCCTTGGGCAAGAGGCCCTCGAGGATCGGCAGCGCCACGACCGCGCCCGCGGCGCCGCGTAGAAACACGCGTCGGCCGATCTCGATGCCACGACGAGGAGGGGGACTCATGGGACGCCTCACAAAGAATCCGCTACGCGAGAGCGAAAAGTATCGAGCTGTACCAAGCTCACCAAGATCGAACGGACCGACGATTGTTTGAGAGATGTATCACGCAGCGACTCCCAGGCTCCACGTTCGACCGGATCGAGCTCCCGCGCAAGCACGTACTGCATCCAGTTGCGCGCGTAGCACTCGTGCACGCGGGGCGTCGCCGCGAGTTTGGTCAGCATATCCACCGGGCCGTTGAAGCTGAGCGGTGTGCTCGGATTCGCACGCTTCTCGTCGGACGTGTAGCCCTGCCGAATGCTCAGCGTGCCCGTGGCATCGATCGGCTGGCCGGCTTCCGTGCTGCGCGTTCGGCCTAGCGTGTCGAAGACCTCGAACGCGAAGCCCGGCGGATTGATCAGCGTGTCGTGACAGCCTTTGCCGCACGTAGTGGCTTGCTCGTACGTCTGACGCGTGGTTTTGCCGGGCATGAGCGCGGGCGCCGAGAACATCATGGGCGGCGGATCGGGGTCGTCGCACAGCACCTTTCGCAAGACCACCAGCCCGCGATGCACCGGGTCGGAGGTCGTCTGCGTGGCGTTCTTCGTCAAGAAGCCGACCTGCGAGAGCAAGCCCACGCGCTGCGCCGGATCGAGCGAGGTCTGCTGCATGGTCGTGCCGGTGATGCCGGACAGCCCATAAAACGGCGCGGTGTCTTGGTTGACGAACGCCGTCGGGTCGGTGAGCAGCCGCGCGATCCCGCCGCCGTTCTGCGCGATCACGAAGTCGAAGAATCGGTGGGCTTCGTCGCGTAGCACGGGCGCGAGCGCGTCGGCGTCGAAGTTCAGCGACGGAGCTTTGTCTTGTGTACCGTAGGCCGCCGTCTCGAAGGTCTGCTCGTGGAAGGTAAGTAAGATGTCGTGCGCGCGCGGGTCGTCGAGCAACTTGCCGGCCCAGCGCGCGACTCCGTCTTTCGTGTCGAGCTCGCCCTTGCCGGCGGCGGCGAGCAGCTCGTCGCTCGGCATCGCGCCCCAGAAGCCGTAGGACAGGCGCGTCGCGAGCTCGTAGCCGCTGAGCCAGATCTTGCCCGCGCTGTCGGCTTTGGCGCTGGACTCCACGCGGTAGAGGAAGTGCGGCGACTGCAGCATGGACTCGATCACGAGCTGCGCGCCTGCCTTGAAC
>CAZYWR010000381.1:0-3396 GCA_964651185.1 uncultured Polyangiales bacterium | reverse complement strand
CACCTCGAGGCGGCCCGCGCCACGGCGCGCCAGGCGCTACGCTTCGACCGCGACGCCGCCGAGACCTGCAAGGCCTTCATGAAGCCCGTGCCCTACGCCGAGCTCGAGCTCGAAAAACAGCACTTCAAGCGGCTCGCGCTCGCCCCCGCCGTCGAGCGTGCGCTGAAGAAGTTCGTCGAAAGCACGGACCTCCGACCTTACCTTCCCTGACCGCCCCCGAGGTCTCTCGTATGTCCGATACCGTCAAGCAGCTGATCGTCCTGGCTGGGAAGAAGTTCCAAGTCGACCCAGGCGGGCTCGCGCCCGAACAGGACTTCTTCGACGCGCTCGAGATCGATAGCGTGCAGGCGCTCGAGCTCTTGAGCGAGGTTGAGCTCGTCTTCGACGTCGAGATCCCGGACTACGAGCTGCAGGGGGTCAAGACGTTCTCGGCGCTCGCGCAAGTCATCGACGATCGGCGGTAGACCATGCTCGACCTCTCGCGATACTCGTGCTTGGGGGAGGCGCTGTGCGACGCGGTGCTCACCTACAAGACCAACACCGCGCTGATCGAGGCTGATCGCCACCGCGAGCGCGCGCAGCTCAGCTACAGCGAGCTGCGGCAGGCGGCGGAGCACTTCGCGGGAAACGTCGCGGCGCACGGGTTCGCGCCCGGCGATCGCTGCGCCATCTTGATGAGCAACCAGTCGAAGTGGCTGGTAGGCGGGCTCGGCGCGTTCTGGGCCGGCGGCGTGCTCGTGCCGCTCGACTACAAACTCACGGCCGAGGAGCAGCTGGCCTTGATCCGCCATGCCCGGCCGAAGCTCCTGTACGTCGAGTATCCGAGCCTGCGCGCGCTGCTCAAAGCGGACGTGAGCGCGCTCGAGCGCACGCGCATCATCGTGACCGAGGCGCCCGAGCGCGCGGAGATAGGCCCCGCCTTGCGCTACGAGCAGCTCGCGTCTGCGCCGTTCGACCTGAAGCTACGCCGGCGCGAAGACGTCGCCTGCATCGTCTATTCCTCGGGCACGAGCGGCGCGCCCAAGGGCTGCATGCTCACGCACGGCAACTACTTGGCGCAGGCGGAAGTGCTCGGGCGCATGTACCCGATGCGCGAGGAGGACCGCTACTTTTCGATCCTGCCCACCAACCACGCCATCGACTTCATGTGCGGCTTCGTGCTGCCGCTCTTGTTCGGCGGCGGCATCGTGCACCAGCGCACGCTGCGACCCGAGTTCCTGCTGCCCACGATGAAGGCGTACGGCGTGACCCACATCGCGCTCGTGCCGCGCATCTTGAAGGCGCTCGAGACCAAGATCGAAGAGCAGCTCGAACAGCGTAAGCCGTGGCAGCGCGCCGTGATCGAACGGCTCGCGAGCCTCAACGAGCTCGCGACGCTGCGCGCGCCGAATCAGCGGCTCTCGAGCGCGCTGCTCAAGCCCATCCACGACAAGTTCGGCGGCAAGCTGCGGCTGATCTTCGCGGGCGGCGCCTTCGTGGAGCGCAAAAACGCCGAATACTTCTACCGTCTAGGGTTGCCCGTGGTGATCGGCTACGGCCTGACCGAGGCGGGCACCGTGCTGACGGTCAACGACCTCAAGCCATTCCGTGCGGACACCGTCGGCCCGCCCGTCGCCGGCACCGAGATCGAGATCCGCGATGCCGGCGCCGATGGGGTCGGCGAAGTCTGGGTGCGCGGTCCGACCGTGATGCAGGGCTATCTGGACGCGCCCGCGCTCACGGACGAAGTGCTGGTCGACGGCTGGCTCCGCACCGGCGACCTCGGCACCTTCGACGCTTCCGGCCACCTCAAGCTGGTGGGGCGCGCCAAGAACATGATCGTCACCGCGGGCGGCAAGAACGTGTACCCCGAAGACGTCGAAAATACCTTCGCCGCGCTGCGCGAAGCCGAGGAGTACTGCGTGTTTTCTGCGAATTTCGTGTGGCACGGCGGCGGGCTCAGCGACGACCAGCTGGTCTTGGTCGTGCGCCCCAAGGAGGGCGCGGAGCGCGCAGGGCTGCTCGCCCAGGCGCGCTCGCTCAACCAGCTCTTGAGCGAGTACAAGCGCGTCTCGGCGATCGCGCTGTGGCCGGCGGAGTTTCCCCGCACTGCGTCGCAAAAGATCAAGCGCGAGCTCTTGGCACGCGAGCTGCGCGCCACGTCGCGCGCGGCCGCGCTCGAGGCGCTGTGATGTCTCGCCGTGCACTGGCGATCGTGAACCCCGCAGCCGGAGGTGGGCGCTGTGGCCGGCTGGCGCCGCCGGCGCTCGACGAATTGCGCCAGGCCGGCCTCGAGCTGGCCGTGGCCGAGACGCGCGCACCCGGCGAGGCGACGCGCATCGCACGCGCCGCGTACGCCGAGGGCGTTCGTCACTTCATCGCGGTCGGCGGCGACGGCACCAGCTTCGAGATCGTGAACGGCCTGTACCCGGAGGCGCTCGGCGCGGCCGCGCCGCCCACGCTCGGGTTTCTGCCGCTCGGCACGGGCAACTCCTTCCTGCGCGACTTCACGGTCGAGGCGCGGGCGCGCAATGGCGTGGAGGCGCGAGAGCGCAAAGGCGACGGTGCGAGCTATGCGCGGGCCGCGCTGGTCGAAGGCAAACGCCGTCCGTGCGATGTGATCCGGCTCCGCCACCGCGAGGGAGACGTCTACTTCATCAATATTCTCAGCCTCGGTTTCGTGGCCGACGTGTGCACGCTCGCCAACCGCCGCTTCAAGCGTTTTGGTGAGCTCGGCTATGGCCTCGGTGTGGTCGCCACCGTGGCGAGCCTCGCATCGCGGCCCATTCCTTTTGCCATCGACGGCGCGTGTTTCGATCACCCGCTCGCATTCTTGTCGGTGAGCAATAGCCGCTTCACGGGCGGCAAGATGATGATGGCGCCGGGCGCGGAGATCTCGGATGGATGGGCCGACGTGATCGAAGTCGGCGCGCTCGGCCGCGCCGCGCTCATCCGCACCTTTCCCAAGATCTTTACGGGCGGGCACGTGGAGCATCCGGCCGTGCGCGCGCGCCGCGCGCGTGCCCTCGAGTTCAAGCTGGACGGCCCGCGCGACGCGATGATCGACGGCGAGGTCATCGCGCTTTGGCCGGAGCGCCTCGACGTCCTGCCGCAGGCGCTGGAGGTGTGCGTATGAGACTCAATCCGATCCGCACGCTGCGCGAGCACCCGAGCCCGATCGGCTCGGAGGCCGGCATGGATCCGTTGCCCGTCGAGATCGGGCCCTACGAGCCGCTGTACAAAGCGTGGTCTGCGCTCGGGGCTTGGCCGCTCGCCTTCGCGATGATGGGCGTGGCCGCGGGCGTAAGCTTGCCGCTCTCGCTGCTCATCCCGTTCGAACGGATCATGCCCTGGTTTCCGCAGCCGATCATGGGCGCGGTCCCGCGGGTCGCGCTGAGCCCGCGCAAGCTCACGTAT
>CAZYWR010000380.1:0-2076 GCA_964651185.1 uncultured Polyangiales bacterium | reverse complement strand
GATGCAGCCGCGGCCCGCGCGGCCGTCGAGCGGGGACTCGCGACCGGCGGTGGGGATGAGCCGGGGCGGCCGGAGCTCCTGGCGATCGCCGCGACCTTGCTGAGCCAGCAGGGCGATCACGCGCTCGCGCGCGATCGCTTCGCGCGCGCTCTGGCCGTGGCGCGCGAGCTCGCCATGCCGCGCGAAGAGGCGCTGGTGCTCGGCTATCGAGCGCTGAGCGAAGAGCAGCGGGGAGCGCTGGCGGAGGCGCGCGCCGACTACGAGGCGGGGCTGGGCGCGGCGCGCCGCGCCGGCGATCTCGGCCTGACGGCGACCTACGCGCTCAACCTCGGCAACGTCAGCCAGCGCCTGGGTGAGCTCGAGGCCGTCGAGCCGCACTACACCTTGGCTGCGCGCCTCGCGCGGCGCGCGGGCCGCATCAACACGGCGTTGCTCGCCGACAACAACCTGGCGACGTTGCACGTGCACCTCGGCAGCTTTTCCCGCGCGCGCGTGCTGGCCGAGGCTTCGTTGGCAGAGGCGCAGCGGGCGGGTCTCGAACATTCGCAGGCGCACGCGCTGACCATCCTCGCCGAAGTAGACGGGCGCACAGGCGAGAGCGAAGCGGCGCTCGCGCGCTACGAAGCGGCAGCCGCGTGCTACAGCCGGCTCGGACGTCCGCACGAGTTGGCCGAGATCTGGCTCGACGCAGCCGAGGTCCTGCTCGATCGCGGCGGCGTGAGCGACACGTCCGCGGCCTCGGCCAAGCTGGCCGCCGCGCGCGAGCTTATCGAGCGGCACGATCACGAGGCGCTGCGGCTGCGGCTGCGGCTGCTGATCGCGCGGGCGCGCGCGGGCAACGGCGATTGCGAGGGCGCCGTGCGCGAGCTGGGCGAGCTGGCGCGTACGCTGAACGGCGAGCGCGATCGCGAGCTCTTGTGGCAAGTGCGCGCGGCGGAGGCGCGCCTGCACGCGCAGCTCGGCGCGACGCTGCTCGCCGCGCGCGCCGCGCGCGAAGCGGCGGAGCTGATCGAGCTTGCGGCCGCGCGCGTCCCGCGCGGCGCGCGCGAGTCCTTTTGCGCCGAGCCGAGGCGGCGCGCAGTGCTCGAGCTCGCGCGCGAAAGCGCGAGCGCCGGTCGTAACGGGCCTGAGCGCGCAGAGCCGGGTGCGCCCGAACCGCGCTTCACCCGCCTGCTCGAGCTGATCAAGCGACTGGCGCGCGAGCGCGACTTGGCGCGGCTGCTCGAGCGCATCACGGACGCCGCCGTCGATCTATCGGGCGCAGAGCGCGGGTTCGTGCTGCTCGTGGACCGATCAGGTCAGCTCGCACCGCACACCGTGCGCGCGAGCGGCGGGCCCGAGTCGGACCCACACGTCGCCTTCAGCCGCTCGATCGCAGAGGCCGTATTGATCGATGGGGAGCCGATCGTCACCGTGAATGCGCGCGACGACCGGCGCCTCAACGAGTTCATGTCGGTGCACAAGCTGATGCTCAAGTCGGTTGCGTGCATTCCGATCAGCGGGCCGGTCGGCGTGGTGGGCGTGCTCTATCTCGAGCACCGCCTGCGCGCAGGCCGCTTTCAGGAGAGTGACATCGATCTCTTGGTGGCCTTTGCGGACCAAGCCGCGATCGCCCTCGAGAACGCCCGCCTGTGGAGCGAGAACGAGGAGCGCCGTAAGCAGCTCGAAGCCAAAGCCGCGGAAGTGGCGGCAGCCAAGGACGAGATCGAGCGGCTGCTCGAGGCGCGCACCGAAGAGCTCGAACAGGCCCGCCGCGATTTGGGCCGAGCGCACGCGGAGCTCGAGGCGCAGAGCTCGCGCTACGGCATGGTCGGCCAGGGCCCCGCCATGCGCCGCGTGTTCGCGTTGATCGACCGGGTGGCGGACTCGCCCGTACCCGTGGTGATCGAGGGCGAGAGCGGGACCGGCAAGGAGCTCGTGGCGCGCTCGATCCACTTCGGCGGCGCGCGCAAGAAGGGGCCGTTCATCGCGCTCAACTGCGCCGCGCTGCCCGAGCACCTGCTGGAGAGTGAATTGTTCGGCCATGTGCGCGGCGCCTTCACCGGCGCAGATCGCGACAAGCGCGGGCTCTTCGCG
>CAZYWR010000379.1:0-3231 GCA_964651185.1 uncultured Polyangiales bacterium | reverse complement strand
CGTGGTGATGCTCGACGGCGCCTGCACCTTCAACCAGCTCGCGGGCGACTTCGACATCTACTGGGGCGCGTACCTCGGCACGGAGCACGAGCTCTTGCGCGCGGGACGCGTGCGCGACGTGGGCGCGCAGATCGCGCGCGTGCGCGCCGAGGCCCGCGCGCGCCACGGGTGGATCATGGATATCTACCTGCTGCGCCGGCGCGCTTGACGCATTCGAGCCGCGATCGTAAGGCAATCGCAGGATAAGGGCGGGAAGTCCGGTGCGAATCCGGCGCGGTCCCGCCACTGTCAGCGGCGAGATCGCGTTCACGGGGGCATGCGCCTCCAGCCACTCGAGACGATCGGGGAAGGCGAGCGCGCTCGAAGACCCGTGAGCCAGGATATCGCCCTTGTCCACGTTCCCAGCGGCCTCGCGGAGCACGAGGCGGGAAGCCGCGCCTGCGCGCGTTTCTCGTCCCGTTCTCCAAGCCGCACAGCGCCGACTCGAGCGGCCGAGGAGACCCGATGAGCGACGACCGAGACGCCCACCGGCAGCGCACCGAGAAGATCCGCCAGAGCTACGAGGAGCGCAAAGCCAAGGCAGACCGCGAGAAGGGGTTGATCGCGGTCTTCACGGGCAACGGCAAGGGCAAGAGCACGGCCGCCTTCGGCATGCTGCTGCGCGCGCTCGAGCACGGCATGAAGGCGGCCGTCGTGCAGTTCGTGAAGGGCGCGATCGACACGGCCGAAACGGCGGCCTTCGCGCGCTACGGCGAGCGCGTGGAGTGGCACCGCATGGGCGAAGGCTTCAGCTGGATCACGCAGGACGCCGAGCGCGATCGCGGCGCGGCCGAGCGGGCGTTTGCGCTCGCCGAAGGGCTCCTGGCGCGTCCCGACCTGAAGATGATCGTGCTCGACGAGATCATCGTGTCGCTGCGGCTCAAGCAGCTCGACCCGGCGCGTGTGTTCGACGCGCTCGATCGCAAGCGCGAAGATCTGCACGTCGTGCTCACGGGCCGGGGCGCCAGCGACGAGCTGATCGAGCGCGCCGACCTCGTGACCGAGATGAAGATGGTGAAGCACCCCTATCGCGCCGGGATCAAGGCGCAGCCGGGCATCGAGTTCTAACTCCCGCGCGCACGGACGAAAGGCAAGGCAAGCGTGAACAAGATCCCCACCACCATCATCACCGGCTTCCTGGGCAGCGGGAAGACCACCTTGCTGCGCCACCTGCTCCGCCACGCCGACGGCCGGCGGCTCGCGGTCATCGTCAACGAGTTCGGCGAGGTCGGCGTAGACGGCGAGCTCTTGCGCAGCTGCGTGAGCGACTGCGAGCAGGAGCAGAGCGCTGGCGGCATCTACGAGCTCGCGAACGGCTGCCTGTGCTGCACCGTGCAGGAAGAATTCGTGCCGGTGCTCAGCGCGCTGCTCGAGCGCCGCGAGCGCATCGACCACATCGTGATCGAGACCAGCGGCCTGGCCCTGCCCAAGCCGCTCGTGCAGGCGTTTCAGTGGCCGGGGATCCGCGCGGCCTGCACCGTCGACGCCGTGATCGCGCTGGTGGATGGCCCGGCGATCGCGGCCGGGCAGTTCGCCGCCGACCCGCAGGCGATCGACGAGCAGCGCCGCGAGGATCCGAGCCTCGATCACGAGCGCCCGCTGCAAGAGCTGTTCGAGGACCAGCTGGCGGCCGCCGACTTGGTCGTGGTGAGCAAGCTCGACCAGCTCAACGCCGCGAGCCTCGAACAGGTGCGCGCGCGCGTCGCCACGCACACCCGGCCCGGCGTGAAGGCGCTCACCGCCAGGCACGGCGAGCTGCCGTTCGATCTGGTGCTAGGGCTCGAGCGCGCCAGCGAAGACACCATCGACCAGGTCGACACGCACCACGACGAAGACCACGCGCACGGCCGCGAGCACAGCCACGAGCTCTTCGATAAGCTCGTCGTGCGGCTCGGGACGCTCTCGCGCGGCGCTCTGCTACGCGGGCTGCAGAAGGTGGTCGAAGAGCACGACGTGTATCGCGCCAAAGGCTTCGCCTCCGTGCACGACAAAGACATGCGCTTGGTGGTGCAGGGCGTAGGCCGGCGCTTCGATAGCTACTTCGATCGCGCGTGGCAGCCGCACGAGCCGCGCCAGACCGAGCTCGTGCTGATCGGCTCGCACCTCGCGCGCGAACGCGTCGAGGTGACGTTGCAAAGCGCGCTGCTCGCCGAGAACTGAGCCGTGCACGTTTTGGCGACCCGGCCGGGCGGCTACGCGGCGGGCGACGGCGTGGTCGACCTCGGGCAGACGCCGGCTGACATCGTGATCCTCTCGGCGGCCGATACCGACCTCAAGCTGCTCGCGGATGCATGCGAGCAGCTACCGAGCGACTTTCCTTCGCTGCGCCTCGCCAGCCTGCTGGCGCTGCGCGCGCACGGCTCGGTGGATCTCTACTTCGACCAGGTGCTGCGACACGCGCGGCTCGTGGTCGTCGCCCTCATGGGCGGCGTCAGCTACTGGCCTTACGGTGTGGAGCAGCTCGTCGAAGCCGCACGAGAGCGGCCGTTCGATCTGGTGTGGGTGCCGGGCGACGACACGATCGATCCCGAGCTCGACCGCCTCAGCACGGCGAGCGTGGACGATTGCCGCAAGATCTGGCGCTACCTGCGCGAGGGCGGACCTGGCAATGCGCGCGCGCTCTTGCACTTCCTCGGCGCGCGCTTCTTCGCGCGGACCGACGAACCCGCCGAGCCGCGCGCGCTGCCCCGCGCCGCCGTGTACCACCCCGCGCGCGCCGTCGCCGATCTGACGCTTTGGCGGCACGCGTGGCGGGGCGGCGCGCCGGTCGCTGCCCTGCTGTTCTATCGCGCCCACCTCCAAGCCGGGAATTTGCGCGCGTTCGATGCGCTGATCGCGCGGCTCGCGGCGCGCGGACTCAATCCGCTCCCCATCTCGCTGGCGTCGCTGAAGGATGCCGGCTGCCGCGCGCAGGTCGAAGCCCTGCTGCGCGAGGCCGACGCCGAGCTCATCCTCACCACCACCGGGTTCGCCGTGGCGAGCCTCGAAGGCGGAGGCAGCGCGGAAGGCGCGCTCGGCCGCGGGCGCCCCGTGCTGCAGGCGATCGCCAGCGGCGGTGATCGCGACGACTGGCGCGCGCAGCACACCGGGCTTTCGCCCAGCGACCTCGCCATGAGCGTGGTCCTACCCGAAGTGGACGGGCGCATCATCACACGCGCGGTGAGCTTTAAAGGCCGCGCGCGCCGCAGCGAG
>CAZYWR010000378.1:0-7770 GCA_964651185.1 uncultured Polyangiales bacterium | reverse complement strand
ACTCGTGCTCGAGCCCCAACTGGATCTCGACCACGGGATGTTCGCGCTTACCGCCCACTTACGCGGCTGGTGAGAAAGGAAGGCAAGATGATGCGTCGAACTCTGTCCTGTGCTGCGCTCGCATCAATCGGCGCGCTCGCGTGCCATCGAAGCCCGGACCACTGCGAGAGCGAAGGCGCAGTGAAGACCCAAGGGCTCTGCGACTGCCCGCCAGGCACCAAGCTCGACAAGCCGAGCGACACCTGCATCCCAGAACAGAGCGAACCTGTATCGGACGGCTCGACGACCGGGCTTTACGCTAATGAGACCGACGGCTCGATGCCCAGCTCGGACGGGCCCGCCGGCATGCACGATTTCGACGCTGCCTCTGAGATGGCACCGACCTCAGCAGCGCCCGCGGATTCGGGATCGCCACAGCCGACGACGGATCCGGTCATGCACGACGCAGGCGACGTCTCCGATCACGTGGCGGAGGCCGGAACGAGCAGCGCGCCCGATGACGGCTCACTCGTTGACGGAGGTGAGTCCGGCATGGAGATAACGTGCGCCCCAAGCGCCGAGATCTGCGACGGCAAAGACAACAACTGCAACGGGCAGGTGGACGAGGGCGTAAAGAACGCGTGCGGCGGCTGCGCCGCGCTCGCGAACGCGCCTGGTTCGTCGTGTTCGGCCGGCGCAGACACTTGCGCGCGAACCGGGATGTACAGGTGCGACGGCATCGACTCCGTCACCTGCGATGCAACCCCGCTGCCCCTGCAGACCTGGTACCCCGACTGCGATGGCGACGGCTACGCCGCCCTCAACGGCGCGGTCCAAGGCTGCCTAGCTCCAAGTCCAACCGAAAGCTGCAAAGGCTATCTTCAGGAGATGCCCATCGCGGGCAGCACGCTCGACTGCAACGATGACGCTTCGTGCTCCCATCCAGGAGCGAAGCTTCAATGTCTCGCCGGATTTAACTCGCCCGCAGACTATCAGCCGACGGACGTCGACTGCAGCGGAGCGCTAGAAATCGCCGAATACGTCGCCAGGCCTATAACTCTTCCTGGCGGTGCGGTGGAGTATCAGGTCGTCCCGGTCTGTGTTCCGAACACGTGCGGCCCCGCGGGAGGTTGCGTACGATCCAGGTCCGGCTATGTGATTGCCCCGGGTGCCACGTGTGGAGAGCAGATATCCACTGACAGCGGCTTGTGGGATCCTGATTGCAAGTGGTCGGCGTTCGAGATTTCCACGATCGTCGTTCTGTGCAGATGACGTACCGCACTTGTTCCAACGGTCGCGGTACGGACGGACCTCCGCCGGATGTCCGTCGTCTGGGTTACGAGTGCTGCGACGGCGTCGAAGTTGCCGGGCACTCATAACAGCTGGCGTCGTACTGAGTACGCCGTTGGAGTCCCGAGATGTCGAGGAACCCATTACCGCCCCACACGGCGGATCGGAAGACCGCCATGCTGAAGGAAAACCACGCGGAGCGACATCGTGACTTCTGCGCGCTTGGCGTCTCGTCAACCTGGACGGGCAACCGATCGTAGACATCTACAAGGCATGGCGGATGTACAGACCACCTGACCCATGTCTCCACCGTTCGCAAGAACGGTGAACCACACGGGTCAGGCTCAACCATCTAGTCTAGTCTTAGCGTAGCGGCGCCACGCTAACGAACAAGGTTAGCGACCGCTTGAGCAAGTCTGCCCCGCCATGCACATATTGCCCGTCGTGCAGACGGAGCAGTCTTCGTCGACGACCCCGTTGCAGTTGTCGTCGATCATGTTCCCGCAGACCTCGGGAGCATTCTTGTAGACGGCGGCATTGGTATCATCGCAGTCGCCTTGGTTGTCCGCGGGCAGATCGTCATAGCGAACGCCCGCGTCAGACGATGTCGGAGCTGGACATTGTCCATCTCCGTCCTGATCGCATACGGGGACGCATTCCCCGCAACCGTTGCCCCGATCGACGCACTTAGGAGCCACGCCCGTCGTATCGGGGTGCATGTCAAATTGCATTTGAAGCCGATAGTCGTGAAAGTTACCCGTGCAGGGCGAACTCGCGCTGCACGAAGAGCCTCCACCCGATGGATGCCCGGGGCATACGTCGCAGGCCCCGGTCTCGCGACCGCAGACTTCCTGGCCGCGCGCGTGGGGCCGCGACAGGCATTGGTCGAGCGTGGTGCAGGCGTAACAGCCCTCGTCGACGTGCGAGTTGCAGTTGTTGTCCTTCCCGTCGCCACAGATCTCGGGCGCGGTCGAAAACACCTTCGGGTCGCCGTCGTCGCAGTCTGCGTTTGCGCCGTAGCCGTCCGCGTCGAAATCGCTGGTCTGCACGCACCTGGTGCAGGCCTTACCGAAGGCCTTGCAGGTACCCGCGGTTCCCATGCCTTCGCCCAATGGGATCATGCACGCGCTGCCCATCGTGCAGGCGTCCGGGCCCGTGACTTCGGCGCAGCCGTGGCATACGCCGCCGAGGCAGTACTGGTCGTTGCGTGGACAATCCGCGTCCGCGCTGCATGGAGCGCATCCGTCGTCGATGGCCCCGTTGCAGTCGTCGTCCACGTCGTTGCCGCAGATTTCGGGCACGCCGGGATGGACGTTGGGGGCGTTCGGGCTGGTCTCGTCGCAATCACCGCCGCGCTGTCCGGTCGCGTCGTTTGCGGTGGGGCAGTAGTCATCGCCGTCCATGTCACAGGTGTAGACGCACTTCCGGCAACCGTTGCCGTAGGCGTGGCAGCTGCCGGTTACGTTGCTACCGGTGGGGGCGCCCGGCGGAGAGCAGGGGTCCGTGCACGTGGTGGAATCGCACAGATTGCAGAAGCCGTTCTTGCAGAACTCTTGGCTGAACGTGCACTGCGCGTCGCTCGTGCACGGCGTGCAGCCTTCGTCCGTGTGCCCGTTGCAGTTGTCGTCGATGCCGTTGCACAGCTCGGGCGCGCCGGCGTGGACGTGCGGGTCATTGTCATTGTAGTCGTCGGCACCCGGACAGTAACCGTCGTTGTCTGCGTCGCAGGTCGGCACGCAGCGACCGCAACCCGCACCATAGGCGACGCACTTGCCGTCTTGGCCAGTGGGATTGAAGTCGCTGACGTTCGCTCGACAGGTGGGGACCGTGGGATCGCAGGCCGTCGCAGGTATCGGAGGCGGCACGCATGCTTCGCAGAAGCCGGTGAAGAGCCCGACCGTGCCGAACCTAGGCAGGGTACCCTGGATCTTCATCGTCTTGGGGTTCGGGAGCACGTCCGACAACTCTGCCCAGCCGCCCTCGTCGAAGCGACCGAACTGCAAGTCGGCCACGTTGCCGCCCATCAAATCGGCGTCGGCGTAGGCCAACGTCACCACCGGCAGTCTCTGCAGCTGCGTATTGAATAGCTCGAATGACGGCGAGATCTGGTAGGACAGTCCGACCGCGCCGGCCGGCCCCGTCCCCAACGCCATGATGTCAACCTGTGTGGGCCGGGTCAGCACTCCTTGGGGAATCTGGATGGTGAGGCGGCCGTCCGACGAAGTGACCGTGCCTCCGGCCGGTCCCACGAGCGCGCTGCCAGTGCCGATCGTGCCACCCCCGTCGGGGTTGTTCATCGTCGCGCCGTCGGTGGGCGGCAGCGTCATGGCATCCATACCGCCCCCGTCCATGCCCGGAACCCCCGTGTCTGGGATCCCAGCTTCGGCAACGTGTCCATCGGGGAGCATCATCGATCCATCGCTCGGCGATGATTTGCCGCTGTCGTCCCCGCACGCTGCGATCGCCAGGCCTAAGCCCAAGCCGAACGCGACCCTAAGTCTATTGCCCATGTGTACCCACCCTCCGTCGAACATGCTGTCCCGCGCGTCGCAAGCTACCGATCACTCCAGTGCTTCGTCGCTGTCGAGCTCGCCGCGCGGAGCATACTTGACCAGACCGCGTGTGCGAAGGGACGGTAGACACGAAGGCGCGCGCGCAAAGGAGAACGCACCATCGTGCTCAGGTTCTTCCCGTAACAACGCGCCCGCGGCGCGGCGGACGAGATCGCGCGCGAGCAGAGCTGCGTCTGGTCGCAAGCCTTCCGGTTCTCAGCACGTCGAGACCGCCGCATGCTTCCGCTGAACGGACGACGCGCGCCGTCTTCAGGGCAGCGGGACTCGGGCGCCGGCCCCGGAGACCGCGGCGGTCGGCACCCGCAGCGCGGTCTCGTGCTGCTCGTTCCGCGCTTCCAGCGTTGACGCGCCCGAGGCGTTGGGTCACTTTCGCCCCATGTCTGGCGACGGCGTGTCCGATCTGGAGCTCCTGCGCGAGATCGCGCGCGGTGAGCGAAACGCCCTCGCCGCCCTGTACGACCGTTACGCTGGCATGCTCAATCAGCTCGGGCGGCGCATCCTCCGTGATGCACAGGAATCGGAAGACGTCGTCCATGAGGTGTTCGTCGAGCTCTGGCAACGTGCGGGCGACTACGATCCGGAACGGGGCGCGGTCCGTACCTGGATTATGCTGAGGATGCGCTCTCGCTGCCTCGACCGGGTGCGCTCCGCGCGCTCCACACGAAGCGTCGCCCTTCGGCCGAGCGAGGTCGAGGCGCTCGCCGAAGCGCCCGACGAGAGCGGTGCGCCGGATCGCGCGCGCGTGCGCGCCGTGCTGGGCAGCCTGCCGCGAACGCAGCAGGAAGTGCTCGAGCTCGGCTACTTCGAAGGCCTTTCCTGCAGCGAAATCGCCGAACGGCTCGGGCTGCCGATCGGCACGGTCAAATCCCGCGTGGCGGCGGCGCTCGACAAGTTGCGCGTCTCCATGCACGACGTGCAGGAGCTGTCATGAAGGGCCCTGCTGACGCGAACGACCCGTTTCTCCGTGAAGTGCTCCAAGAGGGCAGGTCTCTCGACGAGCTCGCGTCCTTGCTCGCGGAGGACCTGACACCCATCCCACCTCGCCCGGAACAGCGCCAGCGCGTGCTGGCGGAAGCCACCCACGAAGGGCGTTTCTATCGCTTCGCCGAGCCCGTCGCGGAGCTGCTCGACCTCGACCCGGCGCGTGCGCGCGAGCTGTTGGACCGACTCCACGACCCCTCCGTGTGGACGTCTGACGTTCCGCCTCCCGCGCGGGCCTATTGGGTCCCGGGGGGTCCGCGCGTGCGCGACCACGTGCGCGGCTTCGTCCACCTGCCGCATGGGGCGCAGTTCCCGATGCACGAGCACCTGGGCCCCGAGCGGGGCCTCGTGCTCCAGGGCACTTTCACCGATCCCGACACGGGCGGGCGCTTTCGCGCTGGCGATTGGTTCTCGATGCCGGCGGGATCGACGCACCAGCCTTACGTCCCCGAAGACGGCTTGGACCTTCTGTTCTTGGTCATCGTGGGCGGCGGCTATCGGGTCGGCGAGCACTTGCTCCTGCCGCGCGACTGACGTTGCCCCCCGAGTCGCCGAACCACCGTCTCTCGCCGGCCTCGGGGTCGCCGCTCAGCGCCAGACCGCCCGCGTCGCTTCGCAGTCGGCATCGGGCGAGACGCGCTTGGCGCGGAAGGTGCCGCCTGTGACCGTCCAATTCGGAAGATTCTCGTCCAAGAACGAAGCTTGGTCTGCCGAACATGTGTACTGGCCGCCGTTCGGCGAGTCTTGCGCCACGCACGCAACGGCGCGCGCCTCGATGCGCCCCGACATGACGTTGCCGGTGAGCGTCTCACAGTCGTCGATCGTGCCCGCGAACTGTCCGGCCAGTTGGAACGCGATGGACGCGGTCACCGAGCGCGCGCCGAGCGTCCAAGAGACGGGAATTTCCGAATAAGGCTTGCCGCTCGCGCTCTGCTCGCTCGAGTTCGCGGACACGATCGTGTACGCAGGCAGACCGTCATTGTCGTGATCCACGGGGACGATCTGAGAGATCGGGCCGGTACGCCCCGGCCAGACGTCCTGGGCCGAAGCGCGCGCGCCGATGGTCGCCACGATCTGATCGCTCGAGAACATGCAGCCGGGCTCTTTGCACGGGACCTGCCACCCCAGATCCCAGCGGGGCATCGTGGGCTCATCCCAACTCTTCGGCGGAAAGAGGCCAGCGTAGACCTCACCGATCAGCCAGCTCGCGTTGAAGTCGGGCATGGCGGCGTCGCACGCGGTCACCAGCGAGCGCAGGCTGCTGGAAGCGCCGCCGCGCAGGTCGAGGCGCACGACGACACGGATGTTTCCGCTGCCCCCGTCGAGCACGGGCACGATTCCGGCCAATGTCGTGCCGCGCCAGTTGACCTTAAACAGAACTTCCGCAGAGAGCGTCATGTCGAGGTCGCAGCCGGAACCGGCGTCCTCCTCGACGCTCGCCGCATCAGGCACGGGATTTTCCATGCCGCTATCCGCCGGCGGCTCGAGGCTCGCGTCTGGGACGGACATGGCCGCGTCCTTCTCGGCGTGCTGTACCGCCTTCGCGTCGCTTCCAACGCCGGCCTCGCGTCGTGTGTGTCCGCCGTCCGCGCCTGTGTCGGGCATCCCCTTCGTATCGGCGTCGACTGACGGCGACGGCTCGGAGGCCGAGTCGTCGCCAGCGGACGCTGGCGGAGCGTCGTCGACCGCGACACCGGGAGAGGTACCTCCGCCGTCGAGGCGGCAGGCTGCGAGCCCTACCGCGAACGTGAGCGCCGCCATGAAGCCGCGGGCACTCCCATACTTCGAATGCCGCAAGCACGCCTGCATTGGGGGGAACACTGCTCCATACTCCAAATCAAGGAAGCTCATCAAGCCGAAGCGCGAACGGGGGGCACACGGGCAAAAACAAGGAGGTGCCTAAGTTCCACGCGCAGGCAAGAAGTTAGCGGCGCACGCCAACGTAACCGCTCTTACTAGGTGGCGTGCGTCAGAAGTCCTCTCGCCGGAGTCCTCCGGACTTACTTGTGACGGGAGAGGGCCGAAAGACCGCCGCTGGCGGCGGGCGCTTCGGCGACACTGTGACCGGGCTCGGCGCGACATGGGCGGCGCTGTTGCGCCGAGGCGCGGCAGCTGCTCCGGCACCATACGTGCCGCCCGCACGATCTATGCTCGGTGTCGAAGACAGCGAGCGCACGGGGATGAGCCGTCGACCTACGACCGGTGCATAGGCGCTCGGCGGGACCTCTTCTTCCTCGATCGGCGCGCCCAGCGCATTGGGCGGAACATATTCGTCCGGCGGCTCTCGCGAGGCTGATCCTGCGCTGTGCGCATTGGGCGGAACATATTCGTCCGGCGGCTCTTGCGCGGCTGATCCTGCGCTGTGCGCGCTCGCCGGCTGCGACGCAGCGACTGGATTCGCGGCCGCAGGCTCGGTCAAGGCCGGCACCGGGCGCGCTCCAGCAGACGAGCCCGAGAGACCGCCCCAAAGCGCCAGACCGAGCGCGACGAGCACGACCGCCGCCGCCACCGCGAATCGCTGCTTGGGCCAAGGCTTGGGGCTGAACGGATCCTCTTCTTCCAAGGCCTGATCGAAGCTGTTCAGCGCCGGCAGCGGCGTGCGCGACACGGGTACCGCGCGAGGCTCCACGCCTTTGGGTGCGGGAAAGACGGGCCCAAACGGCGACGATGGGTCGATGATCGGGCCGCCGATGGAGCTCGAGCTTTCTGGCGGGCCGCGCTCCGGCCTCGAGAACGGCAACGGCGATGAGCTCGCGGCGTCTGACGAACCGGCGTGCGCCGGAGTCCCGGACGCAACCGGATGGGCTTGGGCCGCGGCACGTGCGCGTGCGCCCTCGCGGAGGCGCTCGAGCGCAGACGCCTTGCGGGCGCTCGCTTCAGGCGCGCCGGGCAGGTGTCCGTCAGGCCCGCGTGCGTCTTCTTGTGCTCGCAGCTCGGCCGCGTTCAC
>CAZYWR010000377.1:0-2282 GCA_964651185.1 uncultured Polyangiales bacterium | reverse complement strand
GCCTCGGCCGCCACCGAACAGGGGTGAACGACCTTACCCGCCTGCTTCGCCGCGATCAGCTCCGACGCCGAGCGACACCCGAGGTAAGGTTGCGCGCCGGTGAGCGCTTGATAGAGCATCACGCCCACCGCGTACCAATCGCTCGCCTCCGTCAGCGGTTGGCCGGTCGCCTGCTCGGGCGACATGTACGAAAGCGTGCCGGCGATTCCGGCACCCTCCTCCTGCGGATCGGCCGCAGGCGACGCGGTGCCGTGCGTCACCAGACCGAAATCGCAGATGACCAACCTTCCATCGCGGTCGTGGACAAGGACGTTCGCCGGCTTGAGATCGCGGTGCAGACGGTTTGCTCGGTGGAGCGCCTGGAGTCCTTCGCACAGCTGCCGCAACGCGCTGCGCAGGCGCTCCTCGTCGAGCGGCAGGTCTGTGACACGCACGGGCGCGTTCGTCAGCGGACTCGGCCCGAGCACCGCCTCACGCGCCTCGCGCGGCGCTCGCTGCTCCGGCGCCTTCCGCGCTGCCTTCCAGCCCGAGACCGCGGCGCCGATCGCCTCCTGCCAGTGCGCGGCGCCGGAGTCTGGGCACACCGTCAGGGTCGCTTCGTCGGCATCGTTCGCGGACGGTGGAATGGTATGCCCGTCCGGTGTTCGCAGTGGACGCACGTAGCGGAGGAAGTCGCAACCTTCCACTAGCTCCATGGTCAGCAGCCAGTCGCCCTCGAGGGTAAGCAGATCGTAGAGCTGCACCAGGTTCGCGTGCACGATGCCCGTCAGCGCACGAAACTCACCTTTGAAGCGATATAGAGAGGCGGGCTCGACCTCGTTGAGCACTTTGACTGCCAGGGTCGCCTGACGCGCCTTGTCGAAGGCGCGATACACGCAGCCGCTCGAGCCCGCGCCCAAACGGTTCTGAAAAAAGAACCGCTCGCTGCATTCGCGCGAGAACGCGCGAGCGCGAGACTTCCCCTCTTGCATACGGCGATCATTGTATCCAGCAGACGCAAGCTCTCGAGCGCTTTTCGTTCGCGCGGCTCGTGTCGCAGGCTGCGGATCTCATCCGCAGAAGCGCACAGGAGCGCAAGCCGTTCCCCCGCGTAGGCCGCGCGTGAGTTGTCGCGCGCTGGGCACAAGCCCACATCGAGGCGGACGAATGAGCCGCTCTATGATCGTACGTTCGGGAGCGGGCGCGGGCGCATGGACGTGCGGTGGCGATGGCTGGGGTGCGTGCTCTGGCTGACATTCATGGTCGGAGGCTGCGCCACTGGCGCGCCGGTCGGCGAGACGGCTGGGGATTCGACGGGCGAGGCGCCCGGCGGGCTCGACGCCCCGGGCGGCCCGGGCAGCCCCGACTGCCACGAGTCGGGGGCGCTCGTGGTCGGCGATCAACAGACCGTGATCGGCGTGACCGCCGCGGAGCTCGCGAACCTGGTCGCCGGATCTCACGCGAGCACGTTCACGTGGGCCGGCGCGGCGCAGACCATCATCCACATGGAGGTCACGGACGTACGGGTGTTCTCCGTGCGCGTGCGCGCTCGAGGCAACGGCGACCCGCCCGCCGCCTCTACGCAGCCATGCGCCAATTACGCGCGCATCGAGGCGCACCTCACGTTCCACACCCGCGACGGAAAGCTCGACGAGACAGTGCGAGACCTGACGCTTTACGGGTTCGATCTCGAAGAACTGCGCGCTGAGTTCGACATCCTCGCGGGCGAGCTCGGCGGCAGCTATACGCCCGCCTTGACTGCGCAGCGCTGCTATCAGAGCTCGTCATTCCACGTCATGTTCAGGCCGGACGGCATCGCCGGCTCCATGGTGGACACGGTTCGCGTGACCACGTGCGACAGCGACAGGGGGGGCGTCATGCCGTACGCGGCCGGGCATTGGGGCGCGCGCTGGGAAGGCTTCTGAGGCATTCGCCCTGCTCTCACGCCGCGCGCCGCCGGCGGGCTGAACGGACGGCTTGCGACTACTCTGCGCGTCATGAGCGAGCGCACCCTCGTCATCTCCGCCACCAACCTGCTCGCCCGCGGCTTTCTGGTGGTTCCGACGGATCGCAAGTCGCCGGCGGGCGCCCCGGTGAACGGGCTGTTCGCGGTCGCGCGCGCGGTGCTGCACGTGTTGGGTTGGAAGGCCCCGGCCCGCGCCGTCGCCATCGTCGATCGGCGTGGCCGCGAGTGGCCCGATCTGCTCGTCCCGCAGCTCGCGCAGCTGCCCGACTTGCTGCGCGCGCTCGGGCTCACCGTGGTCGAAAGCGATGAGGAGCCGCATGGGGTCGCGAGCTACACG
>CAZYWR010000376.1:0-4973 GCA_964651185.1 uncultured Polyangiales bacterium | reverse complement strand
ACCTGCTCTCCGACGCGGCCAGCGAACTACGCGGTGAAGTGATCGGCGTCGCGGGTGGCCGCGTCTACGCATTTCGTCACTTGGAAACGAGCGGCGCATTCCACGACGGTCCCCCTCCGTCGCTCGACCAGCTCGCTGCGGCGTGGCACGACGTCACACGCCGTTGAGGAAGTCAGTCAGCCGTGAGGTCGATGATGATTACGCCGCGATCGCTCTCCTCGCGCTCACGCGGATCGCGAGGAGGACCGGCGGGCGGAACAGGCAGCTCCAAGAAGGGCTGAGGCGCGTTGCGGCGTTCGCGCTCTTCCCGTTGCCGGATCTGCTCAATGATGAACGGCGGCAGCATCGTTCGCTCCCTTCCGCCCTCGACGGGGCACACGCCTCGCTCCTCTGCTTTCAGTGGAGCATGCCTGCAATCCAAATGCCACGGGTCCTCACACCCTCAGTACGGGGCCTGACGTCAGCTCCAACTCAATTTTACGCGCGGTCGGGGGGAACCGTCTACGGAGCTGGCTGTGTTTCAAGCAGAGTCGCCATGGCCGAGCCGGCTGTCAAGGGCCGCCGCTCCCCGGTTGGGGGCGCCGGCTTTTCGCGTTTGCGGGGCTCTGCTCCAGGCCTGCGCGCCTGATAACATCGCGGCGGGATGGGAGCATTTTCGCGTGCGCGTCGAGGACTGCTGCTAGCTGTCTTCGGCGCCCTTGTGGTGGCGAGCACAGGTAGCCGGGCGCGCGCCCAGCCGCGTTGGGACGGGTTGGACGCATTTCTCGCGCTGGCTCGTGACATCCAAGCGGATCTCGTCGTGCGCGACGTGCTCGATCTCAACCAACTCAAGCCGAGCGATGCCCTGATGTTGATCGGGCCCGAGGCCGGACTCCCGGTGGGGGCGCTGACGACTTACCTGCGTGAAGGAGGGCGCATCGCCTTGCTCGACGATTACGGCAGCGGCGAGCGGCTGCTATCGGCGTACCAGGTGAGCAGACTCGCGGTCCCCGGCCCGGAGGCAGGCGTTCCCGCGCTGCGCGGCAGCCGCGAATGGCTGGTCGCCTACCCCGCGAGCGAGCATCCCTTGGTCGAAGGCGTCGATCTCTTGCTCACCAATCGCGCCGCCGCGCTGCGCCATCGCGATCTCAAGCCTGTATTCACGTTCGGCCACACCGATCTCGCGCTCGCGCTCGCCGGCGCGGTTGGGGCAGGCCGCCTGGTCGCCGTCGGCGACGGCAGCTTGTTCATCAACGAGCTCATGGCGCTGCCTTCGCATCAGCGCTTCGCGAAGAACCTGATCGCGTATTTGCAGCGGCCGAACGGGCGCATCTACCTCGTGCACGCGCACACGCGCTTCGAAGGCAGCTACGGCGGCACCGCCGCCCGCGGACTCTCGCAGGTTGACGGCTTCCTGAAGCGCGTGGCGCACCCCGATCTGCCGCCGGGCGTGCTCTCGCTGTTGAGCTTCGGCTTGGGCGCGATCGCGGCGGTGGTGGTGGTCGGGACGTTGCCGCGGCGTTCGCCCTACATTCGCAATGAGCTCTTGCCGCGCACCTCCGTGTACGCGGGCTTTGCGGCGCGCGTGAACTTGAGCGAGCGCGATCCGCCAAACTTGATCTGGACCGTGCTCGATTATCGACGCGAGCTGCTCGCCGAGCTGACCCGGCGGCTCGAGCTCGATGGGCCGGCGACGCCGCGCGCGCTGGTCGCCAAGGCGCGCGCACGCGGGCTCGGTGAGGGCGGGGCGAGCGCGCTCGAGGCGCTGCTCGCGCGCCTCGACGAGCTCGCGCTCACCGCAGAGGCGCGCGCGAAACCGCCACGGATTCGCGTCAGCGAGTTGCGAAACGTGGTACGTCAGGGCGAAGAGCTGCTCACCCGGCTCGGGAATGGCTGAGATGATGGTGATGGAGCGACGAATCGACGAGCGCGCACTCGCGCTCGCGGCACAGCGCGCCACGCTCGTGGTCCAAGAGGTTCAGCGCGCTTACATCGGTCGAAAAGACGTCGCCGAGCTCTTGCTGATCAGCCTCTTGGCGCGCGGCCACGTGCTGCTCGAAGGCGTGCCGGGCGTGGCCAAAACGACGTTGGTCAAAGCCTTCGCCGCGACCCTCGGCTGTCAGTTTCGTCGCATCCAGTTCACGCCCGATCTCTTGCCTGCGGACATCACTGGCACCTACGTGCTGTCGCCCCGTTCGGGGGAGTTCCAGCTGCGCGAGGGGCCGCTGTTCGCGAATATCGTGCTCGGCGACGAGATCAACCGCGCGCCCGCGAAAACCCAGAGCGCGCTGCTCGAGGCCATGCAGGAGACGCAGGTCACGATCGAAGGCGATACGCGCCCGCTCCCGCAGCCCTTCATCGTGCTCGCCACGCAGAACCCCGTCGAACAGGCGGGCACCTATCCCCTGCCGGAGGCGCAGATCGATCGCTTCTTGTTCCGGCTGTTGATCGGCTACCCCGACGCCAAGGACGAGCTCAACATTCTGTTGCGCCACATGGACCCCGCGCCCACGCCGCGCCGCGTGCTCGAGCCGCGCGAGATCCTCGCCATGCAAGAGCTCGTGCACGGCGTGCACGTGGAGAGCGAGATCCTGGAGTACGTGGTGCGGCTCGCGCACTACACGCGCCAGCACTCGCGCGTGTACTTGGGCGCCTCGCCGCGCGCGTCGCTCGCGCTCGTGCAGGCCTCGCGCGCGCGCGCGCTGGTAAGCGGCCGGCCGTTCGTGCTGCCGGATGACGTCAAAGCGCTCGCCGTTCCGGTGCTCGCGCATCGCCTGGTCCTCACGCCCGAGGCGGACATGGAAGGATTCGCGCGCGAGACCGTCGTCGAGACCGCGCTCGATCAAGTCCCGCATCGCTGGGACGCGGCGCGCTGATGCTGCCCATCCCCACCACGCGCGCGATCGCGGCCTTCTTCGGCTGCCTCGGCATGTGGCTGACCGGGCTGCTCTCGCATTCCTGGGCCGCAACCACGTTGGGCTCCGCGCTCGCGCTGTTCTTGGTCGCGGGGTTTTCGGCGACCGTCCCGCTCGGCCGGCGCGTACGCGCGCAGCGCTTGGAGTTCGCCTGGTGGCTCGCGCAGCGCGAGACCTCGGTGAGCGGCGCGGTCGTGCCGCAAGTGCCCTTTCAGGTGCGCTGCTACGTGCGCCACCGCGGCGCGCACCGCATCGAGCTCACGCGCGTGACGCCGGTGCTCGCGAACGGCGCCAAGGTGCTCGATCAGGAGCCGCAGGCGATCTCGGTGCTGCCGCGCGCCCGCAACGAGTTCTCGTTCACGCTGACCGCGCGCGCAGCAGGCCGCGTGGTGCTGCACGGATTGGCCGTGAGCTTGCGCGGGCCGCTCGGACTCTTCGACGTGCCGCTCTACTTCCCCAACGCGCTGGCGATCAAGGTCTTACCGCGCACGGTCTCGGTGCGCGCGAGCACGCTCGGCGTGCTGACGGGCTCGCCCCTCGATCGCTCGGGGCGACACCGCATGCGCAGGCGCGGCGGCGGCACGGAGCTGCACGAGCTGCGCGAGTTCCTGCCGGGCGATCCGTTCAAGTCGATCGCCTGGAAGGCGAGCGCCAAGACCGGTCGGCTCCTGGTGCGCGAAGTCGATCAAGAGGTACAGCAGACGCTCGTGCTGGTGCTCGACGGCTGTGGCTCGATGCGCGGGGGCAGCCCGGGCGAGCGCAAGCTCGACTTCGCGCTCGAGCTGTGCGTCGCGCATGCGCGCGCCTGGCTGGACCGCGGCGATCGCGTGGGGCTCATCACCGTCGACGGGCGCGTGCTCGCCAACGTGCAGGCGGGCGATGGCGCCGCGCATCTGATACGGATTTACGACGCGCTGCTGGCCAGCACCGAGGTGGTCGATGCCGATCTGACCACCTTGGACGACCACGAAGTCGCGAGCTTGGTCGCGCGCTACGTGCGCCAGCAAGATGGCGTCGACTTTGCGCACGGGCGGCGTGGCACGTTCGACACGGCAGAGCTCGCGCACTACCTGCGCGGGCTCGCGCCGGCGAAGACGGGCGAACTGCCGATCGCGCCGACCCAAGCGGGGGCGGTGTTTCGGCGCTTTTGCCGCGAGCGCGGGATCGAGCTCCCGCATCGCAGCGCGCCGCCGGGCGGCGACAAAGCGCCCTGCCTCGCCAACGGGCTGCAGCTCGCGGCCGGCAACACGCGCGTCCCGCGCGCGATCGTGCTCATTACGGACCTCGACGGCGTGGTGGAGTACGCGCCGCTCCTGGCCACGGCGCGCTTGCTCACGCGGCGCGGCCACTCGTTGCACGTGCTGGTTCCGCACGCCGAGGCGATCGTGCGCCCGGCCGCAAACGGGCTCGAGCTCGATCTGCGCGCGATCTACGGTCGTGCCGAAGAGCGGCGGTTGCGCGAGGCCACGCGCGAGCTCGGGCCGCTCGGCGTGTCGCTGAGCCGCGTTGCGCCCGACCAGCTCGCGCTGACGGCCGTACGGCGCAAACCCATTCCGGCGAGGGTGGCGTGAACGAAGCGCCGGGGTGGGAAGATCCCCGCCGCGTGCTGGCGCGCCACGGCTTGCGACCGAAGCGCGGGTTCTCGCAGAACTTCCTGGTGTCGCGGGCAGCGGTCGAGAAGATCGCCGACGCGCTCGCGCTCGCCCCCGGCGAGACCGTGGTCGAGCTCGGGCCCGGTCTCGGCACCCTGACCGCGGCGTTGCTGCGGCGCGGCGCGCGCGTGATCGCGATCGAGGCCGACCGGGCGATGCTCGACGTGCTCGCGCAGGAGCTCGGAAAGGTGCCCGAGCTCAGCGCGCGCTACGGCGACGCCAGCGAGCTCGACCTCGGCAGCTTGGTGCCAGACGGGCGCGTGGCGATCGCCGGCAACCTGCCCTACGCCGTGACGGGCGCGATCTTTCGCCGCCTGGTAGCGCAGCACGCGCAGGTCGCGCGCGCCGTGCTGATGGTGCAGCGCGAGGTGCGCGACCGCCTGCTCGCGGAGCCCGGAACGAAGCAATATGGAGCGCTCACGGTGTT
>CAZYWR010000375.1:0-2270 GCA_964651185.1 uncultured Polyangiales bacterium | reverse complement strand
CGCGCGCGTGGTTCGCGGCGGGTAGCGCCGGGATCGGCGCGATCTGGAGCCGCTCGTCCGGGTGCGGCGGCGTCCAGCTCGCGCTCGTCACGCCGCGACTGGAGCTCGCGGGCCACGACGAGATCAGCGCGCGGCGCTCGTCGCCCAGCTTGAGCACCGGGCGCGGCGCGCGCTCCGCGGCGCCCGGCTCGCTTTCATCGCGATCGTCTTGCGCCGACGCGTGCACCTCAGCGGCTTCCGAGGCGGCCTTGTGCGCGCCGATGCGCACACTCGGCTTCGCGCTGGCGCCCGGCTCGGCGCGCACGTCGGGCGCGAAGGCGCGCGCCGCGTCGAGCTCCGCCCGCAACTGTGCCTGCGAGGCCTCGAGCAAGGCGAGCTTGCCCTCGAGCTGCTGAATCGTGCGATCGCGTTCGGCGAGCTCCGCGCGCAGCTCGGCCTCCGCGTGCCGATCGCGCGCGCTCGACGTCACCGGAGCCTGATGAGCGCAAGCGCCGCACAAGCTCAGGAGCGCGAGCGTGGGCAAACCCCACCTACACGTGCCCACCGTGCGGCCCATCGCATCCATCTTCGCGGCCGACCCCCTTCCTCATGGTAAGGAGTCGTGCGTCCCGGGGTCAACGCCAGCGCCCGCGCTCGCGCGCGTTTCAGCGCGTATCGGGCTGGGCGAGGATGAGGCCCTCCGCGAAAAGGTCGGCGATCAAACCATCCAGCGCGCCGACCTGGCTGGTCGGCGCGATCAGCAGGATCTCGCCGCTGCCGTCGCCGTGCATGAAAGCGAGCCCCTCATGCGCTTCGAGCACGTAGCGGAGAAACGCCACCTGCTCGCGCCGTACCCGCACGGCACGCGCGACCAGGCCGGCACCGACCGGGCGAAAGCGCGCCACGCGTTACTCTTGAAATTGACCGAGCACGCGGAACTTCTCGTAACGCTGCTGCCTGAGCTCCGCCGGCCCGACCCCGCCGAGCTCCGCCAGCGCCTTGCGCAGCGCGTTGCGCACCGTGGCGGCGACCCGGTCGTAATCGCGATGGGCGCCCAGCGGTTCATCGAGCACTTCGTCGACGACCCCGAGCTTGTGCACGTCGCGCGCGAGGAGCTTCAGCTGCCCCGCCGCGTCGGGCGCGCGCGTCCCGTCGCGCCACAAGATCGACGCGCACCCTTCCGGCGTGATCACGCTGTACGTGGCGTTCTCGAGCATGAACACGCGGTTCGCGACCCCGAGCCCCAGCGCTCCGCCCGAACCGCCTTCGCCGATCACCGTCGCCACCACCGGCACCGTCAGGCGCGACAACGTCAAGAGCGCATGGCCGATGGCTTCGCTCTGGCCGCGCTCCTCGGCGCCGAGCCCCGGGTACGCGCCCGGCGTGTCGATGAAGGTCAGAACAGGACGCTGATAGCGCTCGGCGAGCTCCATGATGCGGCACGCTTTGCGATAGCCCTCCGGGTGCGCCATGCCGAAGTTGCGCTGGAGCTTCTGCTTGGTCGTACGCCCCTTCTGCTGCCCGATCACGGCCAACGAGCGCCCCTCGAAGCGCGCGAAGCCCGCCACCACGGCCGGGTCATCGCCGAACGCGCGGTCTCCGTGCAGCTCGATAAAGTCCTCGAACAGCCGCTCCGCGTAGTCGAGAAAGTACGGCCGATCTGGATGGCGGCTGAGCTGCACGCGCTGCCAGATCGACAGCTCCCCGTAGATCTCGCGCGACAGCCGCTCGGAGCGCTCCTCGAGCTTCTTCAGCTCTTTGTCGACGCGCCCGCCCTCGTCCGAAAGTGCCTTGAGCTCCCGCAGCCGCGACTCCAGCTCCACCAGGGGCTGCTCGAAATCCAAATACGCCATCGCGCGCACGCATGTAGTCCCCGCGGCCACGCCCGTCCAGCGCCTGGCCAGCTCGCGTTAGCGTTGGGCTTGCGCTGCCCTTGGCGTCTTCGTGATCGACCTTGGAATGAGAGTTGCTCGAATGCGCTTCGAACTCGGCCGAAGCATGCGTCTGGCGCAGCTTGGCACAACGCGAGCCGGACCAGGTCTGGAGATCTGCATGCGCCGCCACAGCGAGCTCCTGCTCCTAGCTTCACTTCTGTTGGCGTGCGGCGCCGAGCAGGAGGCCGCGAAGAGCTGCGCGGATCGCACCTGCCCGGCCGGTGAGATCTGCAACCTGGCAGCTCGCGCGTGCGAGACTACGCAAGCGACCTCCTTGAGCGACGCTGGCGCTTGCTCGCCCGTTCCCTGTCCACTTGGGACGTCGTGGAATTCAGGCGTGTGTCGCTGCGATGCCGC
>CAZYWR010000374.1:0-1643 GCA_964651185.1 uncultured Polyangiales bacterium | reverse complement strand
GACGATCGCGACGCCAGCGTAGGGCGGCGTGCCGTTCTTCGGATACCAGATGGTCGCGTCCGCGAAGTCAGGGCCGTCGCGGTAGCCGTTGGTGTAGCTGCCGACCGTGAGCGAACCGGCCTTGCTGGCGGTGTCGGCCGTCGGAGCCGCGGTATCGCCTCCCTGGAGATTGCCGCTGCCGGCCGTGTCCCCGTCGCCAGTGCCACCGTCGCCGTAGTTGCCGACGCCACCGTCGTCGTAGTTGCCGCTGGTGCTGCCGTCGCCGTCGTCGTAGTTGCCGCCGGTGCTGCCGTCGCCGTAGTTGTAGTTGCCGCCGGTGCTGCCGCTGCCGCCATCGCCGGTGATCGGGTTGACGTTGTTGCCGTAGCCGGCGTCGGCGTAGACGTACCCTCCCAGGTTGTCCAGCGCCTTCTTGGCCTCATCGCCGCCGCACGCGCCGATCAAAACCGAGGTCAACGTGATCCCAAACACCCATTCAAGCTTTTGCATACCAAGCCCTCTCCAAGCTCACCCGGGATGCGAACCTCTCACACTCGGAGGGCGCCAACAAGCTCCGCGTTCGACCGACAGGGGAGCGAGATCGCAGGGCAAATCCCCTGGATCCGGCGAAAATTCTACCCCCCTTGAGCGCGTTGCGGCCGCACGCGAACGCAGTTGACCCATGAGGCCGACATCCCCGGGAGGCTGACTCAAAAAGTCAGCTCTCTCGAAGCTCCGCACACGCTGCTCTTTTTGGGCGCCCGACCTGACGGAGGTGATCGGGCTCACCTCGCGCGCACGGTCAACGCGCGGTGTGGTCCTCGAGCAGGCGCACGAGCTCCGGCACCCGCGCGAAGTCCCGCGGACGCGTCAGGCGATACACAGGGACTTCGCTCGCGACGCGACCCGCCATCCCCATGTGCTCGCGGGCGCCGTAGAGCTTCGCGAACTGCTCGCCGTAGTAGGTATGGCGCAGGAGCTGGAGCAACGCCGGGCCACGCTCGAGCAGGTCGATGCGCAGCTCGGCGCCGGCCTCGAGCACGTAGATGCGATCGAGCGCTCGGCTCGGCACCCCGGCGAAGCGGCGCGCGGGCAAGAGCCACTTGTCGAGCCCGGGATGCACGCGCTCGAGCAGCTCGGGGCGTTCGCCGAGCTGGGTCAGGCTGTCCGCGTGGGCGCGGATGCGCGGAAACGCGGGCCTGACGTGCACCGGGCTGCGCTGCCAATCCAGGGCCGCCACGTCGTCGCAGATCAGGGCGTGGCCCGCCGCGTGGAGCGCCACGGCCGTGGTGGACTTGCCCGCCCCGGAGACGCCGACGAACGCGGCCTGCACGCGCCCGATCCGCAGCACGCTCGCGTGCAGCGCGAACAGGCCGCGCTGCCACAGCACCTGCGCCAGCACGGGCCCCAGGAGCACGTGTCGCAAGAGCGCCGGATGACAGCCGGCCACGGGCTCGGCGACGATCTCGCTTCCCGCCGTGACCAAGAAGCGCCCCACGTCCTCGAACTGGCTCAGGCTGCCCTGCGCGGTCCGCTGCACCCAGCTCGCGCCCGTATCGGCGGCCGGCGCGCGCGACCCGAGCTCCCCCGGCGCACCCGAGTTTTGCTCGCGCGCGGACCCGCGCGCTTCGACGCCAGGCGCCTCGATGTGGCCTTGGCGCACG
>CAZYWR010000373.1:0-3867 GCA_964651185.1 uncultured Polyangiales bacterium | reverse complement strand
AGCGGCTCTACTCGTCGACCATGAAGGTCGAGACCGAGCGCGCGCGCTGGGTGCGCGCGCTCGCGTGGGGACCGCTGCCGGGCCGTCACGGCAAGAGCTGGAGCCGCGTGCAGCAGCTGGTCGAGGCGTGGGGCCGCGGCAAGCTGAAGGATCCGTGCCCCACCGCCGAGCATTGGGGCGGCGCCATGGATCGGCCCGGCCGCAAATGGGAGCCCGTGAGCTGCGGCCTGACCAAGAACATCTTTTATCAGTCGCGCGACAAGCGCCTCGCCCGCCGCGAGACCGCGGCTCGTGATGCGCTGTAGCGCGAAAGCGGCGCCGTGTAAGCTCAGCCCGCGACTTGCGGGCCCGCGTACAGCCCTTCGACCGTGAACTCGCCGTCTTCGTGCTTGGTCACGACGGGCAAGAGCTCCTCGTCGGGCGGCACGATCTTCGACAGCAGCGGGTAGAACTCGTAGATGCCGTGGATGTTGTAGCGGTGGCCGTGCGAGCCGACCTGCGTCCAGCGGAACGTGCAGATGTGATAGAGCATCATGTCGTAACGGATCATCGCGAGCGCCCAGAGCTGTGATTCGTCGCTCGTGCGCTCGGCGCGCGCGGCGGCGCGCTCGGGCGCTTCCAGCATGCTCAGGTAGGCCTCCCGTCCGTCACACACCACCTCGTGCAAGAACAGCTCGTAACGGAAGTTGCTGTTCAGCACGATCTTCGGCTCTTTGGCGCCGAACAAGTAAGGTTCCGTGCGCATGCGCAGGAGCCAAGTGAGGCGCTGGAGGATGCGTTCGAAGCGATAGAGCTGTTCGGGGCCGAAGCGGCGTTCGATCGCCTCCGCGCGCTCGTGCACGCGCGCCCAGTCCGCGCGCCCTTCGTTGAGCGCGGGCACGAGCTCGCCCCAAAAGCGCGCCATCTCGTCGGAGGTGAGATCGCTCTCGGCCAACGCGGCGCGCTCGGGATCCTGTCCCGCTTCGTAGGCGCGCACGACTTCGCAAAGCGCGTGCGCACGGCGCTTGTACGGGACGAAGTCGGGGTGGAACAGCTCGGGGACCGGCACCGCCTCGTCTTCCATCCAGGGCTTCAGGCCGCTCGCGCGCACCAGCGTGCCGAGCCGCCGTACGCGCCAGCGCTCGCCGGTGCGCTTGAACTCCCCTGGTTGCGTGGGCACGAGCGCGTAGCCGGCGATGCGCACGAACTTGGGCGGTGCATCGGGGAAGGGATTGTCACCGAGCTCGCGCTTGACGTCAGGCTCGTCGAGCAGAAGCCGCTGCGCGGCGCGCTCCAGCCAGAAGCTGCGCAAATAGGCGAGGTAGGGATTGCCGTCGCCGATCAGCTGCGAGAAAAAGCTGCCCTCGTGGATGCCCATGCCCGCGTAGTGGAGCGCCTGATCGAAGCGCGGATGATGCGGCGCGAAGACCTTCAGCGGCGACTTCGGTTGCGTCGGCAGGTAACGGTAGCCGTAGGGCTTCCAGGTTTTGCCGTCGAGGCTGCCTTCGATCACCGGCGCGAGGCGCATGGGCGGCGCGGCGTTCGGAGGAAACACGCCGTAGCCGTTGGTGAGGTGAAAGGGCGCGAAGGCGCGAAAGTAGGCGATCAGCGCGCGCAGCCAGCGCCGGTTCCAGCTGACGACCTCCCACGGCCAATGCACCCAGGTGCGCGTCACCCACGAGTTCATGATCACGAAGTAGATCAGGCTGTTGAAGAACAGCACCGCCATGGCGGCGTGGATCGCCAGGTCCGGCCAGTGCAGCGCGCGGCTCGCCCACGGTGCGCGCGCCACGTCGAACACGGACGCGTGCACGTCGAGCAAGCACACGCACAAGAGCACGTAGCCGATGTTGAAGTAGCCCCAATTGCCGGTGCTGTGGATGCCGAGCATCAGGGCCGTGAGCAGCGCGAAGGAGATCACGCGCGGCGCGCCTTCGAAGAAGCCGAGCACGGGCGCGATGGCTTCGGCCACGAACATGAACGCGAGCGACGCCTTGAGCACCCAGCGCGGCGCGTGGTGTCCCCACCACGCGAGCGGCGTGGGAAGCGGCGCCCAGATCAGGAAGCCGCGCAGGTACATGGAGTCGCCCTGTTCGGTGCCGATGAACTTGACCTTGGCGAAGCCGAGCATCAGGCGCAGCACCAGCCAGCGGAACATGAAGGTCACCGTGGGCAAGGGCAGCGCGCTCGTCACGAGCGCGGGCAGCGGCTCGACCCACGGCGTGAACAGCGCCAAGAAGCCCGCTTCCTGCAGCATCGTGTCCCACGGAAAGATGAGACCCGCAGGCTCCACCGAGAGCCAGAGCAGCCAGCCGAGCGCGAGCCCCGCGTAGCCGATGGCGCCGCCGTACATAGCCGCCAACCCACAAGCGACGCCGACCAGCGGCACGAGGCGCAACATCGCGTCGCTCGCGTTGAACCAGAACACCGTCGGGAACTCGAAGAAGCGCCGGATACCGGGGAAGTCGCGGCGCGTGGCCGCGAGCCGCGCAGGGAGCGGCGCGGCCCCGCGCGTGCCGATGATGCCGACGATCTGAAAAGAGAGCGCGCCGAAGGCGAGCACGTACAAGAGGCCCACGAAGCGTGGCACGAGGCCCCATACGAGCTCCGGAGCTAGACCAGACCAGATCATGAAAAGCCCTACAGAAAGCGATGAGGAGGGGCAGTCTTTCTATCGCAAGCGCGCGGCCCGAGGAAGTCAAACTTCGCGCGGGGTGCGGGCGCGGCTGGGGACGGCCGCGCTGCGCAGTGCTGCCTCGCGCACGCTCCGGCTGGCCAGCGTGGCCGTAGCGGGGCGGTTGTTTTGCACACATCCGGGCCGCGGTTCAGGAAACGATTCGCAAGATCTGCGGGCGGGGCGCGGGATAGTGCGCCGCAAAGCGGGGCTGCGAGCGAGCGCACCGAGCGGCCGTGCGCCCTCCCCGGAGCGGCGCGCGTATGTTAGCGTTCCCCGCACTTCACTTGGGAGTACTCATGACAGAGCACGTCACCGGACCCGCTCACGAACGCGCCGTGGTCATCGGCGGCAGCATGGTGGGCATGGCGGTTGCGCGCGCGCTCGGCGACCACTTTGGCGAGGTCGTGGTGATCGACCGCGACCACTTTCCGCGCGAGGTGCCCGAGCACCGGCGCGGCGTGCCGCAGAGCTGGCACATTCACAATCTGACGCTACGCGGTCAACGCGAGCTCGAAGAATTGTTCCCAGGCTTCGTGGAGAGCGCGGTGCGCCTCGGCGCGATGCAGATCGACCACGCGCTCGACGTGGCGGCGTTCACGTCGCTCGGTTGGGAGCCGCAGTTCGAGAGCGGCTACATCGCGCTCTCGGCCACGCGTATCCTGCTCGAGTTCGCGGAGCGCGAGCGCTTCCGGGCGCTGATGAAGAACGCGGTCGTGCTCGAAGGGACGCGCGTCGTCGAGCTGATCACGGAGCAGGGCGCGGACGGCGTGCGAGCGGTCGGCGTCGTCACCGATCGCGCAGACTGCCGGGAGATCCGCGCGGACCTCGTGGTCGACTGCGCGGGTCGCTCGAGCCATTGGAAGAGCTGGTTCGAGGCGCGCGGGCTGCCGCTCCCGCGTGAGACGTTGGTCGACTCGCGTTGCGGCTACAGCTCGCGCTTCTACCGCCCGCGCAAGCCGAAGGAGTTTCCCTGGAAGGCGATGGTGGTGGGCGCGGTGTTCCCGCATCAGCCGCACTGGGGCGTGATCGTCCCGCTCGAGCAGAACGACTGGGTCGTGACCTTGGGCGGCTTCAACGGCGATTACCCGCCTTCGGACGAGCGAGGCTTCTGGGAGTTCGCGCGCAGCCTGCAAACGCCGCTCTACACGCAGGCGCTCGAGCGCGCCGACCCGCTCACGCCGGTGCGCACGTTCCGCCGGCTCGAGATGCGC
>CAZYWR010000372.1:0-1788 GCA_964651185.1 uncultured Polyangiales bacterium | reverse complement strand
GTATGGGTATGCCTGCGCTCAGCTCGCAGCAGCTGATCGGCGCCTGGATCGGACATCATCCCGCGGTCGACGCCGACTGCGTGGCGTGCGCGGAACAGCAGTGCCAGGACGTGGACGCCACTTGTCGCCAAGATCCCGACTGCCTCGCCTACACGCAATGCGTGGGCATGACGCCCGATCCAGCGGGGGAGGCGGCCTGCCGCGTCCGCTACTCGAGCTGGGTGCGCGCCGCGGACGTGCGTGGCCGCGACGGGGTCGGACCGTACGGACAGTGTGTCTTTCGCGATCGCTGCGCGGCACAGTGCGACGGCACCACCGACCTGTACTGCACGCAGCAGTACAGCTGGCCGACCACGCCCGACGCGACGGTGCCGTTGCACCTGTTCCTGACCAACGCTACGGATCAGACCATGTTCTTGCCGGGCGTGCACATCCGGGTGTGCAACGCGGCGGAGGTCAACTGTGACCATCCCGAGTCCGAGGGCGACACCGACGCGCAGGGCTTGGTGGAGTTGTCGCTGCGCACTTCGTTTAGCCACGCGTTCGCGGGCTACTTCGAGATCACGGGTGCCGGGCTCTATCCGACCTTGCTCAAGTTCAGCTGGAACTTCGGCAGTGAGAGCACGCAGATCGTCAGCATCGTGAACCAGCTTCTGTTCACGCAGGCGATCGGCGCCACGGGTCGTACGCCTGATCCTACGCGCGGCATGCTGCAGCTGCGCATGCTCGGCTGCTCGGGGCTCGGCGTGCGCGGCGTCTACTTCGCGGCCGACAAGGCGGACGCGAGCTCCTGGAGCTGGTACCTCGACGGCCTCCCGAAGGCCGACGCGACCGAGACCAACTCCGTAGGCTCGGGCGGCATCATCGATCTGCCGGCCGGCAACACACAGGTCACGGCCATGCGCACCGGCGAAACCACGCCTATCGCGAAGATCGACGCTCCGGTGCGCGCCGGCTACATGACCGTGGTCATCTTCGAGCCGCTCGCGACTCAGTAAAGTCCAGGTACGATCCGCCAGCGTACGCGCGCCGTGTACGCATCCCAGTCGCGGCCGTACTTGCGCGCGCAGTGTTCGTGATCGCGGCGCTCGCGGTGGACCAGCAGGATCACGAAGTAGATGAAGTAAAAGTAAGGGAGCAGACGCGAGAAGCCGGTCGTCAGACACCAGGCGAGGCCCATCATCAGGTCGCCCAGGTAGTTGCTGTGGCGCGCCAGGCCCCAAAAGCCCGAGACCAGGAGCTTGGTGCCGCGCTCGGTCTGAATGAACTCGGGCGGGCGGCCCCAGATCTCGTGCTCCGGACTCTTGCGGAACCGATGCTTCTGCAGGTTGGCGCCGCGAAAGATGACGTAACCGGTGAGATTGAAAGCGACCAGCCCGGTGGCGGCGGGCCAGGAGAGCGTGCGCGCATGGTCCACCAGATAGAGCGCCTGGAGTGAGAAGGTGAACGGCACCCAGACGAGCGATCCCCAGCACAGCATGAAGCCGAACGGCTCGTGGCGGATGTCCCACGTGCTCAGGATCGCCTCTTCCATCACGAAGTAGTCGGCCACGTAGAGCAGCTGAAACGCGCACACCAGCAGCATCGCGTTCGACAGCTGGCCGTGCTTGGCGATCTGCGCCGAAGCGAACGAGAAGTCGATCAGGACCCAGAGAATCATGCCGGGCCGTGACTCGCAGAAGAACTTCCAGTCGAGCGAGCGCGTGCGCGGGTTGAGCGCGGCGCCGACGAAGTAAGCGGCGAGCGGAGTGCGCCGGCGTTCCTCCGCGCTCGCCTGGCGTCGACCGA
>CAZYWR010000371.1:0-2133 GCA_964651185.1 uncultured Polyangiales bacterium | reverse complement strand
CCGCGTTCGAGCCCGGCCTCGACGGCGTCAAGGTCGTGTTTCGCGATCAGGTGATCTATGCGACGCCCGACGACCTGCTCAAGGCGCAGGCCTACGAGGACACGTATCCGCTCGGCGAGCTGAAGATCCCGCTCGGGCTCGACCGCGACCGCGCACTACACCTGCTCGCCGAGGAGCTCAAAATCTCGAAGACCACGTTGGCGCGCGAGGGGCATTTTTCGCGCGTGGCGGTGCGCCGGCGTAGCGCGCACGGCCGCCAGCGCGAGGACCTGCAGCCTGAGACGCTGCGCAAATCGGTGCTGGCGGCGGCGCATTATCTCGCGCGCGGCGTGCACAGCGACGGGCGCTATCGCTACGAAGTCGATGCGCTGACGGGCGAAGACGTGCCGGGCTACAACTGGCCGCGCCACGCGGGGGCGACCTGGTTTTTGGCCCAAGTCGCGGGCTTCGCGCACGACGCAGCGCTCGCCAGCGCTGCAGTGCGTGCCGCTTATCACCTGATCGACAACGCCACGCGCTCGTGCGGAGGCTACGAGTGCATCGGCGACAGCGACGAGGTGAACATCGGGTCGGCGGCGCTGGCCCTGCTCGCCTACACGGAGCTCGTGCAAAACGGCATCGCGCCGGAGTTGAGGCCGCGCGCGCGCGCGCTCGCCAAGTTCTTGCGCAGCCTGCAGCGTCCGGACGGCGAGTTCATGCACGATTACGACGTGCCCGCGCAGCTGCCGATCGACGAACAGCACCCCTATTACGCGGGCGAGGCCACGCTGGCGCTCGCGCGCGCGTACAAGCTCACGGGCGATCCGCGCGACCTCGACGCCGCGCGCCGTGCTCTCGCGCACCTGGTGGAACGGCCAGCGGCGTTCGTGACTTGGCGCTACTTCTGGACCGCGGAGCACTGGACTTGTCAGGCGCTGGCCGAGCTCTGGGAGCCGGCGCCTGATCGGCGCGCGCTCGAGTTTTGCCTGCGCTGGCAAGAGGCGAACCGGAAGAGCACGCTTCATGGCGAGGTCACGCACGCGTATGACGGCGTGCAGGCGGTGAGCCAGACGGGCGCGCCGCGTTTCACCGGCTCGGCGAGTCGTATGGAGGCGGGCGTGGCCACGCTCGCGACCGCGCGCAAAGCAGGGGTCGCGGAGGCGGAGATCCGCGCGCTCGAGGACGGTGTGCGCAGGACTCTGGCATTCTTGCTGCGCGTCCAGTTCCTCCCGGGCCCGACGCACCTGATGCCCGACCCGCTCGCCCTCCACGGCGGGTTCCCGGGCGGCGTCACCGATCTGCACGTGCGTATCGATTTTCCGCAGCACGCCGGGTCAGCGCTCTTGCGCTATCTGCGCCTGGTGAGCGGAGCGAGCGCAGCCGTCGAGTCCTCCTCGTGGGATGGACCGCCGGCTGGCACGCGCGCGAACTGACGCGCGGCTCTTACTTAACGCGGCTCTTAAAGGGCAGCCGACCAGGCGCGTACGAAGGCCGTATACTGGCCTTTCGTGCGGGCGGCTTGCTCCTCCAGGGCGACCAAAGTCTTGAAGGGTGTGGCCTTCGTCACCCACTCGACGCCCCAACGCGGCAGATAGCCGGCTGGATCGAGCGTCATCACGTAGTCGACCTCGGTGATGTCGGCGTCGATCTTACGCACGTGCAGACTGCTGTGGCAGCGCCGGACGCGGATCATGTCCTCTTGCTCGGGTTTCGCGTCGGGCTCGCAGCGCAGCGAGATGTGGAACTCTTCGCGCGGGCGCACGACCTCGACCCGCGTGCGCACGACCATGTCGCGATCGCGCACGGGCCACGGCAGGTCCGAAGCCAAGTGTAAGAGATACGTGCGCTCGTCGATGCGCCGGATCGGGCCCGAGCGGTGCACGCCGTGTGCCCAGCGCTGGACCTCGTCGAGATCGAGAATGACCGCAAGCACTTGCAGCACGTTGCCGCGAATGCGGCCCTGCCCCCGGAAGGAAGGCATCGCACAGCCGGGCTGAACGCGCCGGCTGACGGTAATGCCGCGCTCTCGATCGATCACCGTCCAGCCGTTGCCGTCGTCCGCGTAGGCCACTGTGGCCCAGAGCACGAACAACGCGAAGGCGACGCGGGCGCGAGCTGGCACTTCTTCATCTAGCCTAGCGGGCGTCACCTTGT
>CAZYWR010000370.1:0-3275 GCA_964651185.1 uncultured Polyangiales bacterium | reverse complement strand
CGTGCAGCCGCCGTCCGGCTGGCGGACCTCGTTCGATCCGCAAGTGATCGCAGCGACTTGGCTTCCCGAGAATCGACGGAGCGCGTTTGACACCTGCAGTGCGTTGCATTACATTCACCACATGAGCGCACCTCGGCATACACGGCAGATCACGGCGAGGCTTCCCGCCCCGCTTGCGGACGCGCTGGACGAGCGCGCGGAAGAGCTGGGCCGCTCGCCCAGCGAAGTCATCCGCGAGGCGCTGGCGCGCGAGGTCTCCACGCCGATCGACGAACGCCACGTGGATTTCGTGAGCGCGTGGCTTGAGGGGCGCGACAGCGCTGAAGGACAGGTCTGAGCCATGGCACGCACGTTCCCCAAGGTCCCCGGCACCAACTTCGACCACCGCGACTACACGCAGAGCGCCCCCGGCTACGTGTTCCGGCCGATGAGCGCACAGTTCGGCGCCAAGGTTGGCGAAGACGCGATCGCCTGGCGCGATGCCGCCGAAGACAAGCGCCGCGAGAAGGCGTTTCGGCTGCACCTTGGTTCCGTGCGCGTCGAAGTCGCCCCGAGCCCGGTGTTCGGCGGTGGGTACGCGCCGACCGATCGCACGTTCGTCAGCGACGCGCTCACGCCGCGCGACCTCACCGATGATGAGCTGACCGCGCTGAGCGCACAGCTGAACGCGCAGGTGAAGGACACCGACGCAGCGGCTTACGCAGCCGCCGACGAGGCGAAGATCGATTTCGAGCGCCGCAAGGCGGAGAACATCGCTGCGCTGGAGAAAGTGATGGAGGCCATCACCTCGCAGGACGAACGGCTAGGTCTCGGACTGCGCGCCGCGATCATCGACGTTCGTCAGAAGCTGGAGGCTCAGCGGTCGATCACGTTCGACCGTGGCGAGGTGCTGCGACCGAACCTGGCAACGGACTCGCTCAAGCTCGCCGCGAGCGAGGTCAGCCGCGAGCTGAAGAACCGCCGTGCCGCTCAAGCCGCTGAGCAAGCGAAGCTGCGAGAGATGCTCCAGCAAGCTGGCATTGGCCTGTGACCACAACTGTTCGCGCCGACGTGGCGACATCTCGCTCCACCAGGAACACCATCATGATCACCACACGCGAACGAACGCTTCGAGACGACGGGGCCCACACCGGCCTGAGTGGCAGGTCTCAGGCCATTGAAGCACTGCGGCGAACCCTATCGCAGCTCTATGAGGTTGAAGACCTGCTCAACCTCAGTCTGCGCGCTGCGCGGGTGGAGATCGCGCGCAAGCTGGTGGCACTCTAACAGTTTCACGACGCGTCCACGGACGCGATGGAGTCTGAAGTCATGGACGCACGTCAACGGATGCTGAAGTTCAACCAGAGTCTCGGAACGTCCGCGCTCGACGGCGCGCAGGCGCTCTCGCAGGCTCGCGATGCCGCCGAGGCGACTCTCCGTAGCGCGCGCCAGTCGCTGGAGCGGTTCGGGTCGCCCACGCGATTCATGGACCATGTCCAGGCGAAGATGCCCACCGACGTCGAGAAGCGCGGGGCCGTGAACCTGGCCAAGGCCGCTAAGACGGTCGAGGAAAAGACCGCGCAGCTTGAAGCAACCCTCCGCGACCACTCTGTGGCGGTGCTCCAGATCGAGAAACATCAGCTTGAGCTGGTCGAGGCGCAGAAGGCGTTGGCCACGGCTCTGGAGCAACGCGAGCAGTCGCAATCGCGTGTCAGTCACGACTCGCCGGTCGAGGACCGTACGCAGCACCTGGCCGCCTTCAAGGCAGCCGTGCGGGGCGGTCGCCGATGATCTTTGCCGCTTGGTGAGCGCGCGGGTTTCCTCCTTTTCCCCGTTGCCGCACTCGGCCAGCTTCTTCGAGTGTAGCGCCTCCAAGCCGGCTCCTATTTTGGTCAACTGAGAGCGCGCGGGTTCATCGTCCCCGTTCGGAACATCTGAAATGGTTCAGGTGAGCGCTCCCAGTTGATCTCCTGTTCGCGCCGGCCCTGTTCAGCTGTCGCTTCCGCCCGCACGCGTCTTTGGTCAGCGCGTGCGGGCTTCTTCTTTCCGTCGGAGAGGTCAACGTGTTCGACGACAATCCGGTTGCGAGGTCGATGCTGCGCCACGAGGTGTTGGGCCGCGAGGCCGAGGAGGCGCTACTGCGTCGCTACTCCGAGCTGGCCGCGATGCACGGCGCGGACTCACGCGAGGCGATCGCGGTGCGCGGCACGCTGATCGAGCACAACATGAAGTTGGTCGCCATGGTCGCTGGTCGGTTCAAGCGGCTCCCCACCGGCGTCGAGCGCGCGGACTTGCTCTCGGTCGGCGTCTTCGGGCTCATCACATCGATCGAGAAGTTCGACGTGTCGCGCGGCCACCGCTTCAGCACGTACGCAACGTGGTGGATTCGCCACGCCATCGGTCGCCATCTCCAAGACCACAGCAGCGCGGTACGCGTTCCCGTACATGCACAGGACGCGCTGCGCCGTTCCGAGCGCGAAGGAGCCGAGGTCGAGCCAGATGCCCCAAGCGAGCGAATGCTTGAGAGCGCGCGCGGTGCGCGCGCGGTGCTGTCGCTCAATGCTCGCGTGAACGCCGACGATGACACTCGCGAGTTTGGCGACCTCCTGTCGGACGAGGCACCGAGCGTGCTCGACGACATGATCCTTGAGCAGGAGACCGCGCGCGTGGCCGCCGCCGTTGAGCGGCTCCCTGAGCGACTGCGCGACGTCGTGCGCGAGCGGATGACCGACCTGACCTTGAAGCAAGTGGGCGAGGCCATGCCAGAGCCGCGCAGTCGTGAGCGCGTTCGCCAGCTGCAGTGCGAGGCGCACGCGCTGCTGCGTCGCGAGCTGCGCACGGCGTAGAGCGCCGGCTTACTCGACTTCGATCGAGTGCTTTTTGCAGAACTCCTCGATCAAGTGGCGGACGACGGCAGCCCGACCGCGCGCGCCAGTGCGATCCTTGATCGTGTCGAGCTGGGCGAGCAGCCGGCTGCTCACCCGTAGCTGCAGCGTCTCTTCCTGCCGCTCGGTTGCGAGCGCGCCCGCCAACGGATCATCGTTCTGAGCTGACTTCGCCTTGGGCTTGTACTTCCCCATGGACTGATGGTCGCTTGCATCGGTACCTGCCGTCAACACTGCGTTTGTCGTGGCAAGAGCAGCGACGTTCGTGTGGTCGTCACTACCCGTGCTTCCGGCACAGCTAGTGCGCGCGGTGTTGTGACGGACAGAGCTGTTCGATTTCGCTGTCCGTCGGATCGCCGACTTGCGATCCTTGATGGTGAAGGAGTGTCGCGCGCCGCCGCGCGACCAGGA
>CAZYWR010000369.1:0-1793 GCA_964651185.1 uncultured Polyangiales bacterium | reverse complement strand
GCTGGGCGCCCGTTAGCCAAGCTACGATCGGCGTGTCGGCATCGGCGTCGGCCATCGCGAGCTGTTGCCCGTCGAGGCTGGCCGTGAACTTCGCGGTGGTGCGTTGGTCGTGCGCGTGCAGCGCGAGCTCGAGCCGCGGGTGGCGCGGCTCTCCGCACGCCTCGAGCCCATCGCTGCTTTCGGGCCAAGCCAAGCGCGTCTCGAGATCCACGCTCGGCCCCTCCGCGGTTTGCTCGACGCGCAGCGAGCCCCACGAGGCCATGGGGAAGTCGAGCCGCAGGCGCCCGGGCAGCTCGTCGAGGCGCCGGTTCGCCCAGTTCAAAGCCACCTCGAGCGGCCGTTGCCCGAGGCTTGCCCGCAACGTGAGCGGGTCGCGCAGATCCGAAAGCGGCGCGTCGATGAAGCCCGTGAGCTCGGCGAGCGGACCCTTCTCATCGCTCACGCGCAGCGCATGCAACGAGGCGCGCTCGCCGTCGTGCTCCGCATCGAGATGAACGTCGAGCGCGGGCCAGCCTGCGACCACCATCTTTTCGATATCGGTCTTGACGTCGAGGTAGGGCGAAGCGAGCGTGCCCGCGCCGCGGATCGTCGCGCTCACCGCGCCGGTCGGCGGCTCGATCCCCAGCCACCCGAGCCACGGGCGCGCCACCTCGAAGTGCAGATGCTCGAAGTCGACGCCGAACCGGTAGTTGCCTGCGGCCAACTGCGCGAGCCACTTGTCGCCCCGCCCGAGCTCGCCGCCCGCGTACAGCGCGATGCGGCTGCTATCCGGCAGGATGACCTGCGTGTCCACATCGAAGCGCTCTTCGATCGACGACAGCGAGAGCAGCACGCTGAGGTCGTGCATGCCGAGAAACACGCCGTCGCGCAGCGTGCTTTTCGCGTCGATCTTGGGATGGCCGGGTACGCCGGTGAGCGCGAGCGTGCCGTCGATCGTGCCGTCGAGGTCGGCGAGATCCAGGCCGCTCAGCTGGCGCAGACCGCCGAGGTCGAAGCTCTGCAGGGTCGCGTCAACTCGATAGGCCTTGGAGAAGGAGTACTGGCCGCGCAGCTCCAGATGCTGCGGGCCGTTCGCCAAGATGAGCTGGTGAAAGGTGACGTCGTCGTCGCTGATCGAGACGTCTGCTTTGGCGCGCCACGGCTCGCGTCCGGGCACGCCGACTTCGAGCGGCGCCAGACGTAAGCGATAGCCGGTGCGCACGCGATCGAGCTCGAGGTGCGCATGCGCGGTGCGGGCGCGCTGATCGATCAGGCCGAAGTCAGCGCTGAAGTGCGGGCTCTGTCCGCGTAGCTCGTATTCGAAGTCGCCGAGCGGGTAGCCGAGGTAAGCCGTGCCCCAGCTCGCGCCGTGCACGTCGACCTTCGCTTTGGCCAGCTCCTCGCCGCTGGCGTGGCCCTCCATGACCAGCTCCTTCACCTTGAAGTCGCCGTACGAAAAGCCCGCCAAATCGACGCTGCCCTCGGCGCTGAGTAGATGCCGGCGCTTGTCGATGCGCACGTCCGTGCGCAGGCTGCCGCGCACGCCCGTGCGCCGCACGACCTGATCGCTGGCGACATCCGGTACGCGCGAGCGGATGCGCACGGACAGATCCCCGTCGGCGTCGATCCAGCCCGAAGCGTCGAACGAGCCCTCGCCGTAGCGCAGGTGCGCTTCGCGCAAGGACAGGCGATCGTGCGCGTACGAGCCTGCGATTTCGGTGTCTGCCAGCGCCACGCCCCAGAGCGCGAGATGCGGCGACGTGAGGTGCAGCGCGAGCTCGCCGCGCGCGTCCTCGGTGGCGTCGACGATGACG
>CAZYWR010000368.1:0-1736 GCA_964651185.1 uncultured Polyangiales bacterium | reverse complement strand
GAACAGCGGGATGTCCTGGCCCTTGAGGCCGAGCGGATAGCCGTGCCCGTCCCAGCGCTCGTGGTGCATGTAGACGCCTGGGATGAGCGGATGCAGAAAGCTGATGGGCTCGAGGATGTCGCGCCCATACACCGGGTGCTTCTGGAAGATCGCGTATTCCTCGTGGGTGAGCTTGCCGGGCTTGTTCAAGTTCATCACGCAACCGATCTTGCCCACGTCGTGCATGAGCGCCGACTGCCGCACGATCTCCACGTCGCCCGGCGGCAGGCCCAGCTTGATCGCGAGGATCTGCGCGTACGCGGCCACGCGCTCGGAGTGTCCGGCGGTGTAACGGTCCATCTTGTCGATGGCGCTCGCCAGGCCCTTGATCGTCTGGTGGAAGGTGCCTTTGAGGTCTTCGTAGAGCTTGGCGTTCTCGATCGCCGCCGCCGCGCGGCTGGCGACGATGCTCAGGAGCTTGCGCTGCCCTTCGTCGAAGCGCTTACCGCGCGTGAAGCTCATCGCACCGAGGTAGCCGATGGTCTTGTTGCGGATACGCAAGGTCGTGACCATGAGCGAGTGCAGCGTGATCCCTTCGGGCGTGTGCGCGAAGAACGCGAGGCCGTCGCTCCCGTGCAGGCGGAGCAGGCGATCCTCACTGAAGTAGACGTGCAGCGACTGCGGGTCGAGCTCGCCGAAGCTGCCGTCGCCGTGGAAGTTGGGGTTGATCTCGCGCGCGCGTTCGAAGAAGCCGCCCTCCCCGTCGTCCAGCAGGATGGTGACCGCGTCCGCGTCGATCTCGTGCACGGCCGCATCCGTGACGGTGCCCATGACGCCATCGAGCGACAGGCTCGAGGCGATCGCTTCGCTGACTTTGTAGAGCGACAGGGCCTCCTTCAAACGGATATTCTCGGCCGTGAGCCGCTGCTTTTCGAGCGCACGCCGGATGGTGTGGACGACCTCTTCGACCTTGAAGGGCTTCAAGATGTAGTCGTAGGCGCCCTTCTTCATCGCCTCGATCGCGGTCTCGACCGTGCCGAAGCCGGTCATGATGATCGTCACCACGTTCGGGGTGTGTTCCGTGATGGCCTTGAGCAGCTCGATGCCGCCCATGTTGGGCATCTTGAGGTCGCTCAGCACAAGGTCGTACTGATTGCGCGAGAGCTCGACCAGCGCCGCCGCACCGTCTTCTGCGGTGCGCACCCAAAACCCCTCCATGGAGAGGAAATCCGCGAGGATCTCGCGGATCACCTGCTCGTCGTCCACGACCAGGATACGCGGCGTCTCGTGCACCACCGGTGCATGCGCAGTCTGAACGTTCATCAAGCGCCGCGTCTCTCCTCAATAGGTTCACGCGCAGGTCCGCGCGCTTCGACAGCATCAAGGCGCGAACATCGAGGAGGCACACATCCTGGACTCGCCGCCGCTCCTGATCGTACCGCGCACCTCGGCGCGCGCGGCCCGCGCGCGTGCAAAAACCGAAAGCCGGCGCCCGAGCCGCATGCAGAGCGCCGTGTCCCTTGCGGTTTTTCCTAAGCCGCTGGGCTGAAACTGTCAACGCGCCGTTGTCACGCGACAATCGCTTTGATAGACGGACAACATGGGCCGTTTTCCGGGCTGGCTGCCCTGGGCCATGTACGGACCGCTGGCAGCGCTCGGTGCCTGGCTCTCGTGGTGGCGGCGAGGCGCGGTCTTCACAGCGCCGCCCGGGCTTCGTTTGTCGGCCGAGCCGCTGGTGGCGCACGCGCTCGGCGTGC
>CAZYWR010000367.1:0-2294 GCA_964651185.1 uncultured Polyangiales bacterium | reverse complement strand
ATTTTATACACGCCGCCGCCGTCTCGGGGCATGGGCGATCACGCCAAACACGCACCGGCTGCGCCCTCGACTACCTGGACGCGCTTCGCGTTCTCCGCTAGATGATCTGCATAGGGTCTCTGCCAACCCTGTCCTCGCTATCGGTCCACCCTCACTGGACCGCACCGTCGAGCAAAGGCGCGCCGCGCTGGTAGATGCCCCGGAAACTCTGCGGGCGTTCGTGTAGGTGAGGGATACCCGGACGCTCCGTGCGGAGTTCCCGATGAGATCACTGAACAGGAAAGAGCGCCGTGAGGCGTTCGCGATGGCGCGTCGCAAGAACATCAAGCTGGTGGAAGCCTACCGCCGCATCCGCGCACACCGCGCGCAGCGTCTGCGGGCCGCTGCCAAGCGTCCGACCGCCGAAGACCGCGCTCGCAACGCGTTCATCTACGGCGGGCGTCCGCACCGCAGCGCGTCACTCGTCCCACATGGAGCAAGACCGATGGCGATTCTGTCTGGAAAGCAAGGACGCAATCTGTACGAGGGCACCGGCGCGATGGTGGCGATCCGCGTGGACGATCCCGAGAGTTGGGAACGAGCGATCTACACAGTCATATGCGCCGTTCACGGCAGCCGTGGCCGTCGCGAGAACGACTATGCCATGGAGCTGCTGACCGACCGGATCTACGAAGCCAGGCACGAGTATCTGCGGCTCAAGGACGACCCTGCGAGGGCGAAACAGGCGTACAAGCGCCACTGGGGCCACGAGGACACCTGCGACTGCCGGCTGTGCAAGCGGGACCGCGAGGGGAAGTTCGAAGAACTGTTCACGGTGCCCGATGACCCGGAAGCGGGCGCCGCCAAGAGAGGGAAACGCGACCGCGAGTCGGGTGAGTGGATGACGCACCACGACGATGAGGACGACGGCCTCTAAGCGGACGCTCAAGTCGTCGAAAAAGATCAGATATCTGCCCTGACTTCCCGCGGGCCCGTGCTAGTAACTGTGCCTCCGCAGGGCGCAGGCGAGTTTCGGATACCCGTCGAATCCTGCCCCCGCAACCAGCCGGTTCGTACATCCCGGTTCGCCCAGCAGTGACAAGCGAACCGGGATGCACCGACCACCGGATCTCGTACTCGGTCGTGCTGAGCGGCTTGCACACGATGCCCGCCGGGCCAACGAGTGCAGCCAGCTCGGCGCGAGCGCGTTCGAGCGGCCAGGTACCGTCAAAAACACCCTCCAAGGCCTGAACGCGGTCCGCGTACTCACCGGGCGTTGCCAGCCGCAGTGACGGTTGCGCCGAAGTAGCCGCCAGCTCGCGCTCGGCTGCGGCCTGTTCGGCTTCGAGCTCGCGGATCCGTTTCGCTGCGGCGAGGGTAGGCATGTCGGCCAGCGTGCTCACCAGTGCCGCGATCTGCCGCGAGCGACGCTCTATCTCCTGGCGGAGGGTGGCGGCGCGGTCGGGTAGGGCGGCACGCGCGGCAGCGAGCTCCTGTTCCGCCAGCGCCAGGATGCGCGGGCCTGCCGCGCGCAGTTTGGCGGTCAGCTTCTCGGCCACGAACTGCTCTACCTTCGCCACCGGCAAGTTCTTCCGGTGGGTGCACGTCCCACGGTTCTTGGACGCCGCGCAGCGGTAGTACGGCGCCGAGCCGTTGATCGACATACCGGCGCCACACACACACTTCACGAGGCCCGAGAGAACGAAGCGCCGGCTCGCGCGTTTCGCGCGCGTGCCCTTGCGCGCTTCGAATGGGGCCACGACCGCGGCAAAGGTCGCCCGATCGATGATCGCCAGCTCGGGCCGCTCCTGCACAACCAGCGCGCCGCCGCGGCGTACCTTTGGCTGCCGGGTGTTCGTGCCCGGCGCCTTGACCCACTGGCGCTTTCCATAGGTCCATCGGCCGACATAGGACTCGTTCAGCAGCATCGCGCGCACAGCGCTGGCCATCCAACCTTGCCCAGGAGTGCGGCGCGAGTGGGCGCGCGGCGGCGGCACGCCTTCGCTATTCAGGGTCGCGGCGATGTTCGCGCACGATATGCCGACCAGCGACTCGGCAAAAATGCGCCGCACGACTGCCGCGAGGTCCGGATCGATCTCGATTCGTTTGGTTTCCGCGTCGCGCGGGCCCTCGGTGACGATCCGATAGCCGTAGGGCACTCCGCCGGTCGGCTTGGCGTTACGTGCGTTGCCTTCGAGCCCGCGCAGCGTCTTGTCGGCGAGATCTATCCGGTATTGCTCGGCGAAGAGCGCGCGGATACCAAAGGCGAGTACGTCGGCCTTGCCCTCGGTGACTCGCGTGCCGTCGAGGCATTC
>CAZYWR010000366.1:0-9731 GCA_964651185.1 uncultured Polyangiales bacterium | reverse complement strand
CGTGAACGACGGTGAACCTCTGTGGCTGGTCGTGACGGCGACGCCCTCCAAGCAGCAGCAAATCAACTGGGACCAGGCTTACACATCGATCTATCGGTACCCTTATATGGTGCAGCTCGAAGGGGCGTGGCCGGAGGGCTTTCGCGACGGCAAGCCTGACGCGTGCCCCGCGGGCACTGTCAGGATCGCGAACGGAGGCGGCTGCGGGCCTTCCGGCTTACCGGCCAGCGTGTACGTCGGACCTTACGCGCTCATTCTCGGCGGCAACGTAAGCGGTAACGCGCGCATCGACGATCACGCGTGGGTCGTGAGCGGCACGATCTCAGGCGGAACGATCGGCGCGCTGAGCACGATCGGCAGCAAGTCCCCGCCTTTCAACACCAACACCTTCGGCGTGAGCGGCTCCGCCCGCGTGATGACCACCTTCTACCCGCTCGGCTTCTTCGAGTCCGGACAGAGCCTCGCTGGAAACGCGACCCTCTACGGCGACGTCGAGTTTCGCGGACAAGGCTTTTCGCTCTCGAGCGGCGCCTACTCCGGCATCGTCAGCACGTCCGAGCACACGGACATAGGCACGGAGGTCACCGTCGCACCGCCTTACGCTTGGCGTCCGTAGCCCGTCACGCGCAGCGGGACGCCGTACTTGGGGCCCATCGTGACGTTGCGCCGTACGCGCGGCTCGGGCGCGCGGCTCACTAACTCGAGCTCCACGCGACGCAATAAAGTGGCGAGCAAGATCTTGGTTTCGTAGTCGCTGAAGGCCGCACCGAGACAGCGCCGCACGCCACCTCCGAACGGGGCGTACTCGTGCGGCGCGAACTTGCGTTCCAAGAAGCGCTCGGGACGAAACTGCGCCGGCTCCGGATAGATGGCCGGATCGTGATGCAAGGCTTCCGTCAGTACCACGACGATGTCGCTCGGCGACAGTGTAAGGTGCTCGTCGAGCGCGAAGGGCGCGCGCGCGACGCGTCCCACGTCTGTCACGATCGGGTCGATGCGTAAGGTCTCGTCGATCGCCGCCGACAAGAACGGCAGGCGCTGCACGTCTTCCGGCCCCGAAGCGCCCGCGATCTCGCGGCGCACGCGCTCCAGCACCGACGGCTCGGCCAACCAGCGACCGAGGCAGGTGGCGACCGCGAGCGAGGTCGTCTCATGACCCGCGAGCAGCAAGGTCACCAGCTGATCGTAGATCTCGCGTTCGTCCACCTCGCTGCCATCCTCGTAGCGAGCGTTGAGGAGCAGCGACAGCACGTCCGTGCCGGACGTACCGGCCGCGCGCCGCTCGCGAATCTTACTCGTGAGCCAGTGATCGAAGCTCTCCCGTGCCCGCAAGTAGCGCGCCCAGGGCCGATACCAGCTGCTCCGGAGCGGCTGCGCGAACACCGCCAAGGCGGGCACGTCGTGCACGAGCGTGGTCAGCAGGCTGCGTAAGGTCCGCACTTCGCTTTCGTCGTCGTGGCCCTCCACCCCGAACACCGTACGGATGATCACGTCGAGCGTAAAGTCGGTGCTGAGTTGCAGCGCGCGAAAGCTCGCCCCCGGCCGGAGCCTCCCGACGTGCTTGTCCGCGAGCTCCTGCATCTGCGCGCTGAACGCGCGCAGGCGCGCGCCGGTGAGCGGCGGCGAGAGCAGCTTGCGTTGTCGCCGGTGGGTCGCGCCGGAGGTGATGAGGACGGATTGCGTGCCGAACAGCCAGGTCAGCGAGAGCGAGGCGAGGGAGCCGAGCGTGTCCGAGTCTGCCGCGAAGACACGCCGCACATACTCAGGTTCGGCCGTGAAGAGCGCGTCGCCCATCATGCTCCGCACCTTGTAGGTACGGCCGTAGCGTGCCGCGTGCCGGAGCGCGAAGCGCCGCGGCGCGAGACCATACTCGATGGCATTGAACAGCGCGGGAGTCCGGGGACCAGAGAGGGTGGAGGTCGAGAGCATCGTCGTCCACTTGTATGGCGCGGCCGGGGACACGGAACAATGCACTTCGTCGACAGCGGCATAGGAAGGGGGCCCCAGCGCCGAGCGACCCCTCCTCGCGCAGCGTCAGCGAAGCCCGGGCGCGTCAGGGGCTCGGTCACGCCCCCAGATCGTGGAGCTCACCCGAGAGGACGATGCGGTTGCCGTGCGCCGGCGCGCGCGCCAAACGGGCGAGTGCGCGCCCCACGCTGCGCGCCTCGATGCCGCGCACCGAGCGGGGCAACAGGCGCGAGAAGGGCGCGGCCAGCTGCTCGCCGAGCCGCCGTTCGCTGCGCTCGCCCAAGAGGAGCGACGGACGCACGACGGTCAGCGCGGGAAAGGCGAGCGCCGCGAGCGCCTGCTCCAGCTCGCCTTTGACGCGGTTGTAGAAGACGTGCGAGCGCGGGTTTGCGCCGAGCGCCGTCACGACCAGCAAGTGCTCCGCGCCGGCGGCTTGTGCGGCGCGCGCGAACGCGAGCGCGTAGTCGAAATCGACGCGGCGAAACTGCGCGCGCGAGCCCGCCTGCTTCAAGGTCGTACCGAGGCAGCAGATCGCGACCTGCGCCTCGATCCCCACAAGTAGACGGGACGGCTCGTGCGCAAGCGCCTCGAAGTCCACGACGCGCTCGATCAAGCGGGGATGCGTGGTCCCGCTTGCGCGCCGCACCAGCGCGATCACCCGCGAAACACCGCTGTCTTCGAGCAGCGCCTTCAGAGCTTCGCGACCGACCAGCCCGGTAGCGCCCGCAAGCCACACGCAAACTTCCGAGGTCATGGGTGCATTGCAGCAGAAGAGCGCCCTGCGCGCACCCCGGCTCGCGCAGGTGTCGCGAGCCCGCCCCCCGGGCGTCCTTGGGGGCGCTCGAAAGTTTCTCCCGAAAAGACGACATGAGACCTCGCCGATCGCGCGCGCTCGTGTACGAGATCTTTCATGGCGAGCATTCTGCAACCCCCTCTCCATACTTACCGCGCCACGCCCGTCGACGAGCTCGGCCTGCTGATCGACGCGGAAGACTACTATCGCGAGTTCTATCGGGCGGCCCTCGGCGCCGAGCGCTACTTGTTGCTCTCGGGCTGGCAGTTCGACAGCGAGGTCGCGCTGCTGCGCGGTCCGCTCGCCGAGCGCGCCGAGACGCCAGTGACTTTGCTCAAATTCCTCGACGGTCTGTGCCGCCAGAAGCCCGAGCTCCGGATCTGGATCTTGGCCTGGGACTTCGCGTTGGTGTTCGCGGCGGAGCGCGAATGGATGCAGAGCGTGATCTTCCAATGGACCACGCACGAGCGGTTGCAGTTTCGCTTCGACGACAACCACGTCGAGCGCGGCTGCCACCATCAGAAGTTCGTGGTGATCGACGGCGAGCTCTCGTTTCTCGGCGGGCTCGACCTGTGCGACGACCGCTGGGACGACCGCCATCATCGCCGCCATAACCCGCTACGCCTCAGCCGCGGCGAGGCGCACAAGCCCTTCCACGACATCCAGGCGTTCCTGCGCGGGCGCGACGTCGCGGGCGCGCTCGCGGAGCTGTTCGCGGCGCGCTGGGTTCGCGCGGGTGGTTCCACGATCGTCCTGCCGCCGCCGGGGCCGCGCAGCGCGCCTCCCGCACGCGTGCAGGGGCTGTGGCCGCTCGCCACGCGATCGGTCGCGCTCAGCCGCACCGACCCGCACGGCACGCCGGGCGGACCGAAGCTGTGCGTCGAGATCAAAGAGCTCTATGTCGCCGCCATCGAGCGCGCCGAACGGCTCATCTACATCGAGACCCAATACCTGAGCTCGCACGAGATCGCGGAGGCGCTGGAGCAGCGCATGCGCGCGCCAGACCGCGCGCGGCTCGAGCTGGTCTTCATCCTGAACATGCGCGGCGAGACCTTGAAGGAGCAGGCGGCGGTCGGGCTCGCGCAGGCGCAGATCATCGATCGCCTGCGCGTCGTCGCGAGCGAGACCGGCCATCCGCTCGGCATCTATTTCACGCTGCCCGCCTGCGACGCCGAGGAATCGCCCGAGCGCTCCACGTATATCCACTCCAAGCTGATGATCGTGGACGATCGCTTCCTGACGGTCGGCTCCGCGAACCTTACTAACCGCAGCATGGCCATCGACACTGAGCTCAATGCCTCGGTCGAAGCCGAGCGCGCGGACGACGAGCTCGGGCGCTCGATTCAGCGCATCCGCGTCGAGCTCTTGGCCGAGCACGCAGGGCTCGCCGAGGCGGAGGCGCCTCGGCTCGCGCAGGTCGAAGGCTTGGTGGCTTCGCTCGAGGCGATGGCGGAGCAAGCGGCGCGCGGCGAGCACCAGCCGGGCTGCCGCTTGCGACGCCACCCTTCCCCCACGATGAGCGAACGCGCGGCGCTCGCGCTCATCGATCCGCAGAAGCTGCCGTTCGATCCTGACGGAGTCGAAAAGCTCGAGGATGACCTCGAAACGGACTTCGTCAGCAACTTGAGCCAAACCCTGCGCGAGCTGTTCGCGACACGAAGAGACCGTGGCTGACGCCGAGCTGCTCGCTCGCAGTTAATCGCTGTCTGAGACGTCTCCGCCGCGCCGTTGCAGCCAGCGGCGCAGCTGGTTGCGATGCATGCCGAGCGCGCGCGCCGTGCCGCGCACGTTCCCGCCGTTCTGGTCGAGCGCCCGCTCGATCTCCGCGTCCGACGGCATGCGCGCCTTGGGCCGCACCGACCCGCTCTCGCCCGCGCTGTCGACGATCACCAGGCCCGCCTCGGCCGCCAAGTGGCGCGGCTCGACGGAGATGCGCGCATCGTGCGCGGCGGCCTCGTGCAGCGCGCGATGCGCGGCTTGCCGCACCTCGTGCAGCAGCTCGCGCACGTTCCCAGGCCAGGCGCGCAGCGCGCACGCTTCGACGAACGCCGCCGAGGCGCTGAGCTGGCGATCCACGCGGGCGAGCCCGTCCGTGATGAGCCAGGGCAGCTCGTCGAGCCGCGCGCGCAAGGGCGGGAGCTGGATCTCGGGCCGCCCGAGCCGGAAGTAGAGATCCTCGCGAAAGTGCCCGCGCGCGACCTCTTCGCGCAGGCTCTTGTGGCTCGCAACGCACAGCGCGAGCTCGACCGTGCGCGGGCGCGTAGCGCCGAGCGGAAGCACCTCGCGCGTCTCGAGCACGCGCAGGAGCTTGGCCTGCACCAGCGGATCGAGCTCGGCGATCTCGTCGAGGAAGAGCGTCCCCTTGTGCGCCGCTTGCACGTAGCCCTCGGCATCGGCATTCGCGCCCGAATAAGCGCCGCGCTGCGCGCCGAACAAGAGCCGCTCGGCGAGCCCCTCCGGGATGGCAGCGCAGTTGACGGCCACGAAGGGCGCCTTCGAACCGCTGACGAAGCGCGCGTCGTGAAAGGCGCGCGCGGCGAGCTCCTTGCCGGCGCCGCTCTCGCCGCGCACGTACAGGCTCGAGCCCGATCGGCTCGCCAGCGCGATCTCCGCCCAGGCCCGCTGCAGGCGCCCGCCGAGCACCGGCCCGCCCGCGTCTCCAGAGCGCGGCGTCACGTCGCGAAAGGGGGTCACGTCTTCGACGGCCCACAACAGGCTGCGGCCGATGCGGATGAGGATCTCCCCCGAGAACGCCGCCTCGGCCCCGTGTGCTTGGCCGGCGACGAACGTGCCGTTGCGGCTCTCGAGGTCGGCCACGCGCCACTGCCCGTGCGTACGCCGGATGCGCAGGTGGCGGCGCGAGACGCGGTCATCCGCCTCGAACAGACCGTTCGGCGCGCCGCGACCGACGTCCACGCCGACGGAGCTGACCTCGAAGGTCACGCACGACGGCTCGCCGGCCATCATGATCGCCACGACGCCAGGTCGCGCGCGCTGCGCGGCGCCTCCCGCGCGCGAGTTGTCGTCGATGGTCTCGTCGTACTCAGGCATGGCCGTGGCTACCATACATCGTTTCCCGCGCGACAGGGCCGCTCGCGCCCCCGCGTACCCGCGCGGGAGCTAGTCCTTGTACGATCGCGCGCGCGCAAGGCTTCCGCGCGCGGCCAAAACGCGAGCTCCCCTACCGACCGCGGCGTGCACCGACCCTACGGCGCACCGCCCTCCAGCTCCGCGAGCCACGCGCTCACGTCGGCGTCCGAGGGCATGCGCCAATCGCCGCGCGGAGAGAGCGCCAAGGTGCCGACCTTCGGCGCGTCCGGCGTGCACGATCGCTTGAACTGGTTGGCGAAAAAACGCCTGAGAAAGACGCTGAGCCAGCGCCGGATGACCTCTCCTTCATAGCGCCCCTGAAAGGCGCGCTCCGCGAGTGCCAAGATGCGCGTCGGCCGCCGGCCGTGGCGCACCAGGTGATAGAGAAAGAAGTCGTGTAGCTCGTACGGCCCGAGCGCCGACTCCGTGAGCTGCGCGATCTCGCCCTGCTCGTCCGGCGGCAAGAGCTCCGGCGAGATGGGCGTATCCAGGATCGCGAACAAGATCTCGCGCAGACGCTGGGGATCGCCGTTCGACCAGGTCGTCACCCGCTCGTTCGCCACCCAGCGTATGAGAAACTGGATGAGCGTCTTCGGCACGCCCGCGTTCACGTCATACATGGAGATCTGATCGCCCGCGTACGTGCTCCAGCCGAGCGCCTTTTCGGAGAGATCGCCCGTGCCGACCACGATCCCGCGCTGGCGATTGGCGATGCTCATCAAGAGCAGCGTGCGCATGCGCGCCTGCACGTTCTCGAAGCTGAGATCAGCGAGCGCGGGATCGCTCTTTACCTTGCGCAAGAGCTCCTCCGCGCTGCTGGCGCCCGCCGGATGGTGCATCGCCGCGAGCGCGTCGCTCGCGAGGCGGGCGATCGAAATGCGCTCGAACGAGGCCGACAGCGCGCGCGCCAACCGCTCGGCGTTGTCTTGCGTCGTGTGCGTGGAGCCGAAGCCGGGCATGGTCACGCACACGAGCTCTTCGCGCGGCCGCGCCAGCAGGTCGAGCGCGTTGGCGGCGACCAGCGCCGCGTGCGTCGAGTCGAGCCCGCCCGACAGACCGAGCACCAACTTGTGCCCCGCGCCCAAGCTCTCGAGCCGCGTGGCGAGCGCGTTGGTCTGGATCTCGAAGGTCTCCCAGCAGCGCGCCGCGAGCGTCGCCGCGTCTTTCGGCACGAACGGGTGCGGCGCGATCGCGCGCTCGAGCGCCTCGACCGCGCGCGCTCGGAACGCGAGCCGGCGAAAGCGCTTGCGCTCGCGGCGCGCGCAGTCGCCGAACGTGTTCACCACGTCGCGCTCATGGCTCAACTGGTCGAGGTCGACGTCTGCCGTGAGCAGGTGCGAGCGCCGCGAAAAACGCGGTGATTCGGCCAGAAGCGCGCCGTTTTCGTACACGAACGCGTGCGCATCGAAGGCCACGTCGGTCGACGACTCCAAGGGACCGGCGGCCACGTACACGTACGCGCACTTGCCGCGATCGGACGCGGCCGCGCACAAGAGCTTGCGCTCCTCCGCCTTGCCGATCAGGAAGTTCGATGCAGACAGGTTGCAGACGAGCGTCGCGCCGGCCGACACCTGCGCGCTGCTCGGCGGCGACTGCACCCACAAGTCCTCGCAGATCTCGACGCCGACGACGAGCTCCGGTAGGCCTTCGGCCGCGAACAAGAGATCGGTGCCGAACGCCACCTCGGCGCCGAACACGCGCAAACTGCTTCCTTCCGGGACCTCCGTGCCGGGGCGAAACCAGCGGCGCTCTTCGAACTCGCGGTAATTGGGCAGATAGCTCTTGGGAACGAGCCCGAGCAGCGCGCCGTTTTGCACCACCGCCGCCATGTTGTAGAGCCCGAATTCGCTGCGCAGCGGCAAACCCACGAGCGCGAGCGGCGCATAGCCGCGGCTCGCGCCGACGATCTCGGCCAGCGCCGCCAACGCCCCGTCGAGCAGCACGCGATCGAAGAACAGGTCGCGGGCCGTGTAGCTCACCAGGCCGAGCTCCGGAAACACCACCACTTGCACGCGGCGCTCGTGGGCCTCCGCCAAGAGGGCGAGCGTTTCCTCGCAGCGCGCTCTCACGTTTGCCACGCGGGCGCTCGGAACCGCCGCGCCGACCCTGACAAACCCTTGCATTTCCGGATACTGCGCCCCTGATCCGGCCCTCGCAAGCGGACTGGCGAGGCGCTCCGTCACGAACTGAGGCGCGCAGTCACACCCCATGCTCCGCCTCACGCGCACCAAGACCGCGCGGGAGCAGGGGCGAGCGCGCGGACAGACAGCATCTTTGCCAGAAACGCGGCGCATCGCGCGCTCGGCACGACCCGTGCAACAGCGGCGAATCAAGGCGGTTTGCTTCGGTCACAACCCGCGAGAGCACGCGCTCTCCGCAAAGCACATCGACCCCGAACGCAAAAAGGAGCGACAACAATGATCCGTTACGCTGCCATCTTCTTCATCATCGCCCTCATCGCCGCGTTCTTCGGCTATGGCGGCGTCGCGGCGGGCGCCGCGGGCATCGCGAAGGTGTTCTTCATCGGCTTCCTCGTCCTGGCCGTCGTCACGGGCGTGGCAGCGCTGCTCGGGGGTCCGCGCCGGTTGCCCTGAACCCATACGGCGCCGCAGCGGACGGGCGGATGCCATGCGGGCGCGGCGCGGAGGGTTTAGGTTCGCGTGGTGAACTACGAACACAGCGCCCTGCGCGGCCAGACCTCGCATCCGCCCGCGCAGCGGCCCCGCCATTTCGCCGCGCTCGTCTTGCCGCTCGTCCCGCTGCTGGCGATCGGCACGGCGTGGTGCTTCGGTGGCCTCGAGCGCTTGCGATCCCCCGAACAGATCGCGGCGCTCGCGGCGTCGTTGAGGGAGAGTCCGGCGGGGCTCCTGTACGTGCTCGGCGCGTTCGCGCTCGGGACCGCCCTGTTTCTGCCCGTGACCGGCTTGATGCTCGGCACGACGCTGGCCTTCGATCCAGCGCGCGGCTTCGCCTACTCGTTTTTGGGCGCGCTGCTCGGGGCGTCGATCACGTATTGGGCGGGCCGTTGGGCGGGCAGCCGGGCGCTCGAGCTTGCGAGCGGGCCGCGACTCGCCAGATTCAGCGACGAGCTCCGGCACCACGCCTTTCGCGCCAGCATCTTGGCGCGGCTCGTGCCGGTCGGGAACTTCACCGCCATCAACCTGCTGGCGGGGAGCTTGCGTATCCCGTTTCGCGCCTTCTTCTTCGGCAACGTGGTCGGCATCTTGCCAGGCGCGCTGTTGCTCACTGTGTTCGCCGACCGCATCAGCGCGAGCTTACGTGCGCCCAACGTGCAGAACCTGATCTGGCTCGGGCTCGGCGCGCTGGCGCTGCTCGTCCTCCTCTTGTTGCGGCGGCGCTGGGTCAAGCGCCACGCCGAGCGCGAGGGCGCGCCGCGCTGATGCTGCTGCGAATCGCGTCGTACAACGTCCATGGCTTCGTCGGCAGCGATGGCGTGCGCAGCGTGACCCGGGTCGCCGACGTGATCCGCGGCATGCAGGCTGACGTGGTCGCGCTGCAGGAGGTGACCTTTCAAGCCGACCCGCAGGGGACGCTCGAGCCGCTCGAGCTCCTGCAAGAGCTGACCGGCTTCGCGGCGGTAGGCGCCCCCGTCGAGCGCCGCGACGCGCCGCCGGCCGGCAACGTGCTCCTGACGCGCCTGCCGATGCTGAGCGCGCGCCGCATCTGCCTCGATTATCCCCATTGCGAGCCGCGCACCGCGCTCGAGACGCGCATCGAGACCGGGCGGCGTCCGCTGCGCGTCGTCGCCACACACCTCGGATTGTGGCCGAGCGAACGCCGGTTCCAGGTGCGCACCATCCTCGAACACGTGGCCGGCGACGAACAGTCCGTCACGGTGTTGCTCGGCGACTTCAACGAG
>CAZYWR010000365.1:0-2128 GCA_964651185.1 uncultured Polyangiales bacterium | reverse complement strand
GAGCGCCTGCGTGTGCAGAGTGCGTCGATGAGAACGCACGGCCGACCCGCGCAGGCGCTCGCGCTCGCAGACGCGGCCTTACGAGAAGAGCCCGGTGCCGCCGACGGCCACGTCCTGCGGGCCGAGCTGGCCATGCAGCAGGGCGCGTTCGCCGTCGCCATCTCGCACCTTGAACGCGCCACGCAGCTGATGTCGGACTCCGAAGCGGCATGGGTCCTGCTGGCTGAGGCTCAGCTAGGATCCAACTTGCCGATGGCAGCCCTCTGCAGCCTCGAGCGAGCGCTGCGGATCAACCCTTACCATCATCTGGCGCTACTCGATCGCGCTCATGCGCTCACGGTGGCAGGCGATCGACATGCGGGGATCCGAGCACTCGAGGCGTACGCTCGTCTCTACCAAGATGACGCAGCCGTCTTCGAACTGGCCCGCTTACTCGTCGCGGAGCGTGCGCACGAACGGGCACGCGCGCTGCTTCGCGCGCTCGCCGACCGGCATCCGGAATCGCGGCCGGTGCGGCAGATGCTGCGAGCAGTCGAAGAGGCGGCCGTACTCGATCGTTGACATCACGAGGGCGGGTCCGGGAGCCTGCGCGGGGAAGACGGTCGCCTGCGCCAGCCGGATCACGATGGCCCGTCCGATGCGCTACAAAGAAACCTCGGCCCGCGCGGGCAGCCCTCGCAGGCGAGGCCGGTAGGTCGCCATGGCGCGCGTCGAAGAGCTGATCATCGAAATGTTTCGGGCGACCTGGGGCGCTTCGCTACGCGACTTGGTCGAGCCGTTGTCGGCATCCAGTGCCGTCGTCGAATCGACGGCGCATCTGCGCGCAGGAGACGGTGCTGCGCGCCTCGGCGCGCTCGTGCCCGACGCGCTCGCGCCCGCCATCACGCGCGAGCTCGCGGCCTGGCTGTGGGCCCGGAACCAGTTCTTGGAGCTCGACGCGGCGGCTCGATCGGAGCTCGAGCGCAGCGTGGTGCGCGCGCTCCAGCGCCTGCGCGACCCGAGCGAGGTCGCCGCCGCGCTCGCCGCGCACCGCGCCGAGCTCGCCGCGTTCGTGCGAGCTCGCCTCGGCCACGCGCCGCGCGAGGTCGTTTGTGCGGAGTATTCGCCCGCGCTTCAGCTCGAGCTCTTGGGGATCACGGTCCCGACGCTGCTCGCGCCCGTGCTCGACGTCGGGTGCGGTCCCGGCGCCGCGCTGGTGCGCTTTCTACGCGCGCAGGGCGTGGCCGCTGAAGGCCTCGATCGGCTCGCGCCCGCGCAGGCGGGGAGGGCGGGCGATTGGCTCACCCACCCGTACGGAAACGCGCGCTGGGGGACCGTGCTCTCGCACCTCGGCTTCTCGCTCCATTTTCTTCACTACCATCAGGCACCCGGCGATCGCGCCTACGCCTACGCGCGCGCCTACATGGCCATCCTGCGCTCGCTGCGGCTCGGCGGAAGGTTCGCGTACACGCCCTCGCTCCCGTTCATCGAGGCTCTGCTCGACGCGCGCGTGTATCGCGTTCAGCGCGCGCCGTTTGCGAGCGAGTTGCGAGTCCGGGCGTTGCGCTCGATCGAAGACGAGACCGGGCTCGAGCTCGGCGCGGCCAGCCACGTGCAGCGCATCGTGTGAGCGCACGGCGCGCTGACGCTCGTGCCCGCGAGCGAGTACGATGCGCGTTGCATGGATGCTCCGCGAATGTCCCCGCCGCCCGGCGAGCAGCTCGTCCGTTTCGTCGGCGACCGGCTGCGCGTCACGCTCACTCCGCCCCCCGGCAGCGCCGCCCCGCTGCGCGCGTTCCTGCGCACCAACCTCACGCGCGCCAAAGTCGCCCGCTCCGAAGTGCTGGCGCAGACCGGGCTGCGCGAGCAGGAAGAGCTCACCTTCGCCGGCGCCTCGTGGCGCGACATCCCGCTCGCGCCCGCGCCGGAGGGCTTTGCGCTCGAGCTGCCGCTGCTCGAGACCGGCCATTTCCTCGCCAAGGCTTACTGTCGCGACGACAGCCGGCAATACTGGCCCGAGGGGCGCGACCTCAGCATCGCGGTCCATCCCGACCGGCTGCGCACCGGCAACGTCATCTACTGCGCTTTCGTGCGCGCGCTCGGCGCGAGCGCGCGAGGGCCGCTCCCCGCTGCGCTCGAAGCCGGCCTC
>CAZYWR010000364.1:0-4218 GCA_964651185.1 uncultured Polyangiales bacterium | reverse complement strand
TCGGCGAGAAAGCCGTAGCCTGGATGGACGGCCTGAGCGCCCGACGCCTTGGCCGCGGCGAGGATCCCCTCGACGCGCAAATAGCTATGTTCCGGCTCCGAGCGGCCGATCGCGTACGCGGCGTCCGCGCGCGCCACGAATTGCGCGCGCCGATCGGCCTCGGCATACACGGCCACGGTGCGGATCCCGAGCCGCTTGCAGGTCGCGATGATGCGGCAGGCGATCTCCCCTCGGTTGGCGATCAGAACGCTTTCGAACACGACCCCTCACATGCGGAAGACGCCGAACTTGGTCGGCTCGATCGGCGCGTTCAGCGCAGCGCTCAGCGCCAGCGCGAGCACTCGGCGCGTGTCGCGCGGATCGATCACGCCGTCGTCCCAGAGCCGCGCCGTCGCATAGTACGGATGGCCCTGGTGCTCGTATTGTGCGCGAACGCTCGCCATGAGCTGCGCGACATCTGCGTCGCTCTGCTCGCCGGCGCTGCCGCGCGGCTCCGCGTTGGGCTCGCCCGCGTGGCGCGCCTCGGATCCGCGCACGGCGGCGAGCACGCGCGCCGCCTGCTCGCCGCCCATCACGCTGATGCGCGCGCTCGGCCACATGAAGAGAAAGCGCGGCCCAAACGCGCGCCCGCACATGCCGTAATTGCCCGCGCCGAACGAGCCGCCCACGATCAACGTGAGCTTCGGCACGCGCGCGCACGAGACCGCGGTCACGAGCTTGGCGCCGTCCTTCGCGATGCCGGCGGCCTCGTACTTCTTGCCCACCATGAACCCGGTCACGTTCTGGATGAACAGGAGCGGGATGCCGCGCTGCGCACACAGCTCGATGAAGTGCGCTCCCTTGAGCGCCGACTCGCCGAACAAGACGCCGTGATTCGCGACGATGCCGAGCGGGTAGCCGTGCAGGTGCGCGAAGCCGGTGACCAACGTCGTACCGTAGAGCTTCTTGAACTCTTCGAACTCGCCGCCATCGACCACGCGCGCGATGATCTCGCGCGGATCGAACAGCACGCGTAAATCCCGCGGCACCACCCCGAGCAGCTCCTCGGCTTCGTAGGCGGGCAGCTGCGGCGCGCGCGCCGGCGCGAGGCGCTCGGGCGCGGCGAGCTGGGCCACGATGCGGCGCGCGATCGCCAAGGCGTGGGCGTCGTCGCGCGCGTAGTGGTCGGTCACGCCGCTCGTGCGCGAGTGCACATCGGCGCCGCCCAGCTCCTCGGCGCTCACGACCTCGCCCGTCGCTGCTTTGACCAGCGGTGGTCCGCCCAGGAAGATGGTTCCCTGGTTGCGCACGATGATGCTCTCGTCTGCCATCGCCGGCACGTACGCGCCTCCGGCGGTGCACGAGCCCATCACGAGCGCGATCTGCGCGACGCCCGCGCTGCTCAGGTTGGCCTGGTTGTAGAAGATGCGGCCGAAGTGCTCGCGATCGGGGAAGACCTCGTCTTGGCGCGGCAGGTTCGCGCCACCCGAATCGACCAGATAGATGCAGGGCAGGCGGTTTTCGCGCGCGATCTCCTGTGCGCGCAGGTGCTTCTTGACCGTCATCGGGTAGTAGGTGCCGCCCTTGACGGTCGCGTCGTTGCATACGATCACGCACTCGCGGCCCGACACGCGCCCGATGCCCGTGATGATGCCCGCCGACGGCACCTCGTCGTGGTACATGCCGAGCGCCGCGAGCGCGCTCAACTCGAGGAACGGCGCGCCCTCGTCGAGCAGCCCCAGGACGCGCTCGCGCGGCAAGAGCTTGCCGCGGGCGAGGTGCTTTTCACGTGCGCGCGGGCCGCCGCCGGCGCGCACGCGCTCGTGCTGCGCGCGCAGGTCTGCGACCAGGGCGAGCATCGCTTCGGCGTTGTCTCGGAAACTCGCAGAGCGCGGGTCGAGCTGGGTGGGTAGCATCGCGCCCGTCCATGATTGCGCACGAGCGCGCCCCGCGACGAGTTTTTCGGATGGCCCGCCGCATGTGACGTGACCTTACGCCAGCTCGGCGCCGCACTCTTCGCAAGTCGAGCGCGCTGCGGCCAGCGCGTGCACCGGCCCTGCGGCCAGCGCGAAGGTCAAGGCGAGCGGCAGGAGCACCGTGATCTCGGCCATGATGATCGGCATCAGCAGGCACAGCACGAACAGCCCCGCGTACCAGGCGCGTCGGATCCAGAGGAATCCCGACCACACGCGCCGGGGTGCGACCTGGTGCTCACAACGTCCACAGTAAACGGTCGCGCTCCGCGCCATAAAGGCACCTCATGCGTAACGCATGGTCGCACGCGGGCCCGGTTCCTGACGAATCTTACCGACCGGTCGCGAGGCTCCGGTTGCGCCAGCAGGGATACCCTGGGGTCGCGCACAGAGCGCGACAAGCCCGCGGCTTGCCGCGAGCTGAACGGGTGATTACAGGTTCCTGGTGGGACTGTTGTTTCTCGCCTTCACGCTCGTGCCGCTGATCGAGCTCTCGTTGCTCATCCGCATCGGCCGCGTGATCGGCGCCGGCAACACGCTGCTCTTCGTGATCGCGATGGGCGTGCTCGGCGCGGTGCTGGCAAAGCGCCAGGGGCGGCGGGTGTTGCGCGAGTGGCGCGAGGCCATGGCGGCCGGACGCGTGCCCGAAGAGGGCGTGCTCGGCGGCGTGTTGGTGATCGTCGGCGGGCTCTTGTTGATCGCGCCCGGCGTGTTGACCGACGTCGCGGGCCTGTTCTGTTTGGTGCCTGCGACGCGGCGCCTGATCGCGCGCGCCCTGTCGCATTACCTCGCGCGCCGCGTCGCGCTCGGGCAGGTGCAGGTGCACGACTACGGCTTCGAGTGGCCTCCGCGTCCGCCCCAGAGCCCGTACGACGCCGGACCTCGCTCGGCGCCGCCCCGTCCGCGCTCCGAAGACGTGATCGACACCGAGGGCGAGGAGATCCGCTGAGCACAGGCTCGGGCGGCCACAGCGCTTCCCGGAAGCCGTAGTGGATGAAAGGCTGCGTGTCGACCGCGCGGCGGCGCTGGTTGGTCGATGGTGACTCACATGCGCTCGACGTCCGGTAGCCTCCAGCTCTTGTCGAAGTACGCCTCGAGCGGCCCGTACCAGCGGAAGTAGAGGAAGAAGCCGACGCCGGGCTGGGTCGCGATCCAGTTGTTCTGCAGACCGGGCGGCGCGCTCGGGGCGAAGTACAGATCGATCGAACCGTCGCCGTTGGCCTTGAGCGAAGACTGGTATGAGTCGCGCCCGGAGATGTCTCGGTCATTGGCGATCATGGAGCGGGTTTCGGCGTCGTACACGGTCACCGACCAAAACTCCTTGGCCGGCGGGTTGGCCGGAACCCGCAACCGGTAGCGGTGCGAACCGATCAGCCAGCGGCCTTGGCTGTCTTTGAACGCAGCGGCGTACTTCGAGCCCACGCCGACCCACGGCGAGAGCGCCTTGCTCGATGCGCCCACGGCCTGGTAGTAGAGCCCTGCGCGCGCATCCAGTTCGATGTAATGGGGATGGACGAAGTCGGTGTGTTCGCTCAAAAGGAGCTCCTCCCAGCGGCTGTATCCGGGCCAGCGCAGCTTGTTCGGGGCGCGCGTCTCGTACGCCAGCGTTGCGGTCATCGCGCGTCCGACGCGCGCGGCCTTGGTCAGGATCGCCCTGGTCCGCGCGTCGGGCGCGAACGGCTTGTCCTTCTCGATGCCGAGGCCCGCGAGCATGCCGAGCATGACCTTGTCTTGCTCGCGCACCGGCTCGCGCTGGAGAAAGCGCGCCATCCATCCGAAGTACGCGAGCCCCTCCACATCCTCTCCGAGCGGGATGAGCACCGCCTTCCTGCCGGAAAGATCGACGAAGCTCATCGAAGGCGGATCGCTCTGCTCCGCAAGCGGATAGATCTTCATGCGCTTGAGGCTCGCCACCGCGGCGTCGGGCTTGCCGTCTTTCACGAAGCCCCGCAGCACCCAGTGGATCAAGAACGTGTCGGAGCGGACGGCGAAGTAGCCCTCCGGCACGTCCTCGCTGTAGCCCGGCGGAAGCAGTAAAAACCTTCCGCCCTCACCCTTGTCGGGGCCGAGCGGCCCGACGTCGACGAGCGGCTGTTGCCACAGGCTGATGATGAAGCCCAAGACACCACCAGGAGCCTCGATCACCACGGGGCCGGCCGAGCGCAGGTCGATGCAGCCGATGGCATAGATCGATTGTCCGTTGCCAGTCGCGACTACGGTCTTGGCGTCGAGGAAATGCTCGAAGATGCCGATCCGGGTAAGCGAT
>CAZYWR010000363.1:0-3041 GCA_964651185.1 uncultured Polyangiales bacterium | reverse complement strand
ATCGGCGTCGATCACGCAGGGCAAAGGCAGCTCACGCGCCAGCGCGCGCGCCAGCCCGAAGCGCTTCCCGCCGAGCCCGAAGCCGGGGCCCAAGAGCAGCGCGCGCTTGCCTTGCGCGAGCGTCATCGCCGAGGCGAGCGGGTCGACCTCGTCGATGGTCGCGGTCATCAGCTCCACGACCTTCTGCTCGAGCACGCGTTGGGTTTCGGCGTCGGCGGCGATGGTCACGAGCCCTGCACCTGCGCGCAGCGCGCCCAGCGCGGCCAGGAGCGCCGCCCCGGTCTTGCCGCGCGAGCCCGCGAGCGCCAGCACGTGGCCGCGCGTACCCTTGTGCGCGTCCGCGGCGTCGATGCCGATCAACCGCGCGAAATCCTGCGGCTCGATCAACGCAGCGCGCCCGTCGCTCGCGGCCGGGCAGCCGATGCCCGCGCATTCGATCGTGCCCGCGTGGGCGGCGCCCGGATATTGATGGAGCCCGCGCTTGTGGCCGGCGAACGTCACGGTCGAACGGGCCCGCACGGCGACCCCCAGCACCTGCCCGCTGTCCGCGTCGACCCCGCTCGGCAAGTCGAGCGCGACCACCGGCGCTTGGACGGCGTTGATCAGCGCGACCGCCCGTGCGTAGGCGCCCTCCAGCGCGCGGCTCAAACCCGTGCCGAACAGCGCGTCGACGACCAGGGTGGCTCGGCCGAGGCGCCGCTCGAGCTCGGCCAACTGCGCGTCGCCATACGCGGGCACGTCGATGCCGAGCGCCCGCAAGGCGTGCAGGTTGGTACGCGCGTCGCCGCGCACGCGCTCGCTCGTGCCGATCAATACGCAACTCGGACGCACGCCCGCGGCGAGCAAATGCCGCGCGACCACCCAGCCATCCCCGCCGTTTTGGCCCTCGCCGCCCACGATCAGCACGCGCGCGAGTTGATCGCGGTAATGTTGTCGGAGATGCATCGCCGCGCCGGCGCCCGCGCTCTCCATGAGCGCGAGGCTCGGGATACCGAAACGTTCGCTGGCCGCGCGATCGGTCGCGCGCATCTCCTCGCGAGTGAACAGGGGGATCATCGCTCAGTCCTTGTAGCGGCGCGCCAAGAGCTCGCCGATCGCGTCGCGCGCGCTCTCCGCTTGATAGCCGTAACGCGCGCATAGCTTCTCGTAAGCGCGGCGCGCAAGCTCGGTGCGCTCCGGGTTGATCGACTGGCGCTCTTCTTTCACCAGCAGGCGCAAGATGTCCTCGGCGATCTCCTGCAGGTGCTTGCGGCGGTCGGCGAAGTAAGCCTCCTTGAGGCGTTCGAGGTGGCGCGGGAACACTTCGCCGTAATCGATCTTGCTGCCTGGATGATCGATGGCGTAGCCCGCGATCGCGCTGATCAGGCTACGCCGGAAGGACTCGGCGTTGCCGGTGACGCCGAGCGTCTTCTCGACGCTGATCATCATCTCGCGATCGGGCTCCTCGTTGGCGCCGGTGACGCGGTTGTAGACGCGCTCGTTCTTGATCCAGTGCGAGACGTGGGTGATGTAGCGATCGAACAGCTCGCCGTAGCGCGCCTCCTCGACCAGCCCCGTCGAGTCGCGGAACTCGCGATCCACGCGGTCCAGCCAGCGCTCGCGCACCTGTTCGATGAAGCCCATGTGGTCGTGGTAGCCGGCCTGCGGCGCCTCGCGCAAGAAGCCGTAGTCGCCGCTGCGCACCAGCGCCTTGATCGAGGTCAGCACGGCCAAGGGCGAGAGGCACGCGAAGTTCGGATGCTGGGCCGCGTCGAGCAAAAGCGTGCGCATCTCGCGCGGCGAGGCGCCCGTCAGGCCCTCGTAGATCGCACCCTGCTCGCTCTCTCCCAGGATCTCGGCGATGCCGTTTTTGAGGCGCAAGCTCTCGTCGGCGCCCATGCGCTTGGGCGTGATGCCGTCGGCGTAGAGCTCAGCCTTCTCCATCGCCGTGAGATCCTCGGCGAGCTGTCCGAGCTGGCGCTCGGTGAAGTGCTCCGCGCTCGGACGGCGCAGCCGCGAGAGCACGGCCCAGAGCGCCGCCACGTACATCGCGTGCGGCGCGACATGGACGCGCACCTGCGAGGCGATCTGCGCGTCGTAGATGGCCTGCTCCTGCCGATAATCGCGCAGGTACGGCACGCGGATGAGCTGAATGCGCCCGCGAAAGGAGTGATAGTCGGGGTGCTCCTTGAAAGCATTGAGGTGCAGCTCATTGGAGCTCGCCATCATCACGGCGTTGATCGGCAAGGTCGAAAACGAGAGCGAGACCTCGCCCGTCTCGATCGCCAACAGCAGATACTTCCAGGCGTCGAGCGGGCGCTTCAGCAGGTCGCTGTACTCGATCATGCCTCCTGACGCGTCGACCAGCTCGCCGTACGGCTCGAACAAGGTGAGCGAGCTGAGCGAGGCGGGCAGCGCCGAGAGCGAGGTGTCTGCCGTGATCTGGCGCTCGCTCGCGTCGACGGCCATCTGCGGGCCGATCGTCACCGCGCCCGTGCGATAGCGGCGCGAGATCGTGTAGCGCTCGACCTGCACGTGCGCGAGCACGCGCGACAGGTCGCCGCGGTACGCGGTCAGGAGCGCCTCGTAAATCTGGCGGTTCTTCTGGCCGAGCTGGCCGCGCGCGATCCAATGCGGTGGCGTCTCGGCCACGTTCTGGCTCGCGTAGGCGCGCTGCACGAGGCCGATGCGCTCGTTGAGCGGCACGAGCAGGAGCGGGTGCTCGCGGATCGGACTGCGCAGCTTCACGTCGACGCGGCCTTCGGCCAAGTGCGCGTAGGTCTCGCCCGGGCGCGGCCCGTCGTCGCGCGAGCCGAAGCCTATCGCCTTGCCGTCGCTCCCGCGCGGGAACACCCAGCAGAAGCGATAGAGCGCGCCTTCGTCGCTCTTCGAGTAGTGTTCGAGCGCGCGCATCACGCACTGCGCGAACGTGCTCTTCGCGCTGCCGTTCGGCCCGTGCAACAGCAAGAGCCGGTTGGCGCGGCCCTCGCGCGCAAAGTTCTCGAGCGATCGGTGGAAGGCTTGCTGGACCGCCTCGTGGCCGACCAAGAAGTCGGTCGGCG
>CAZYWR010000362.1:0-19717 GCA_964651185.1 uncultured Polyangiales bacterium | reverse complement strand
GAGCTCGAGCCGAGCTTCATGACCGATGGCCGGCTCATCTTCACCGCCGAGAAGCGCGCGCCCGACTTCTTCCAGCTCGCGGGCCGGCGTCAAAACCTCGACGGCAGCGATTACCACCCGCTGATCGCGCAACGCAAGAGCATCGGCTTTCAGCTCGCGACCGAGCTCATCGAGCTCGCGGATCGCAACTTCGCGATGGTGGCAGCCCCGATCGGCGCGGCCGACGGCGCCGGCACGATCGCCATCCTCAACCGCTCGATCGGGCCCGACCAGAATGACCGCGATCCCGACGATCGGCTCTACATTCACTCGGTCAGCTTTCCGGCGCCGGGCGCGTTCGACGGCCAAAGCGGCGCCTACCGCTCTCCGGCCGCGCTGCCCTCACGCTGGCTCGTCGCCTCCTGCGATCCGAACGCGCACGATCTGACGAGCGGCGGCTTCGATTTCGATCTGTGTGCCATCGATCCAGCGAGCGGGCAGGTCGCGCATCTAGGCGGGGTCGCGGGCCGTGCCGAGGTCGAGGCGGTCGCCGTGTATCCGCGCGTCGATCACGGCGTGTTCAGCGCCCGGCTCGACGAGCCGAACGGCCACACGGAGCTCGTGCCGAATGCGCGCGACGCGGTGGTCCATGTGCTCGATGTGCCGCTGCTGTCGACGTTGATGTTCGCGAACACGCGCACCGGCCGGCCGATCGATCCCCGCATCGCCGGACTCGAAGTGCTCGCGCCGCAACCGCCGCCGGCCGGGGTCACGCGCTTCGACCAGCTGCCGAGCACGCAGGTCGTGAGCGATGCGTTCGGCAGCGTGTACGTGAATTACGCGTCGCTCGGCGGGGTAGGGCTGGAGTCGGACGGCTCCACCAAGATCGACGTGCCCGGAGGCCGCCCGTTGCTCCTGCGGCTCACCGGCCTGGGCGGGGCCTCGCTCGCCTTCCCCGCGGGCGCCCCCTTTCAAGGCGACATGGTGCAGCGCGAGGAGATGCAGTTCTATCCCGGAGAGCGTCTCAACCAGGGCTTCCGGCGCGATCTGTTCAACGGCCTCTGCGCCGGCTGTCACGGCTCGGTCAGTGGCCGAGAGCTCGACAGCGCCGTCGACATCGACGTGCTCACGCGCGCCTCGGAAACGGTAGCCCGCACGCAGCTCCCGCATACGCTGATGGGCCTTTGAGCTGCGCACGCCGCGAAAGCTTTCATCCGTCGGCGGCGCCCGTTAACATCTCTTCGGCTTTGCCGATTCCGACGCAGCTTCTGTTCACGTTCGCCTCGGGCGTCCTGGTCGCGCTCGCGGCGCGCGCACACCTGCGAGGAAGCCCCAAGTCGACCTTGCTATGCCCGGAGTTCGGCGCTTATTTGCTTTACGCCGCGCTCGTGATTGTGCCCGTCTCCCTGTACTTTTATCTATTTCATGGAGACTGGTATCTCTTGTATCTAGTCGACTCGCAGCGCATCCCCAGCGCGCTCGTGCTGCTCGCGTGCATGCTGCACGTCGCCCTCGGTGCGGGCGGCTTTTTGCTCGGGGCGAATTTCGTCCGCAATCAGCGCGAGCTGCTCGCTGGCGCCGTCATCGGCGTCGCGGTCTCGCTCGGCGCCGCGGCTATTCCGCTGGCTCGCCAGCGGCTCGGCGTCGTCGGTACTTATGCCCAGTATCACGGTGACTTCGGACTCTCGCCTTTCGGCGGCGAGCTGCTCGACGCGGTGCTGTGCATGTCGCTCTGGATGCTGGTAGGACTGGCGCTCTTGGCGTATCGAATCGGACCCGGCGCGCGGCGAGGCTAGCTCCACGGCGCGTTCGCCCAAGCCGCCATGCTGTGTTGACGGGGTACGGACGAGTTGTTAGCGTCCGCCGGCGCAAGTTGACTTGCTGAATTTCTTGGAGTTATCCAGTGCAACGCGAAGCCCGAGGGTCCGCGGGGAGGAGCTGCCAGGGGTACGGCCTCGGGCGCTCGCGCGCGCTCCTCTGGGGTGCGTTGGCGCCTGCCGCAGTGAGGAAGCGCGCAGCTTTGTTCGCGCTGGCAACGACGGCTTCGGCGCTGCCCGGCTGCTCACCGACGGCGTTTTGGCTGCGTGAGCGCGATGCCGAACGGTCTCTCTCCGGCGCCGAGCGCGTGCAGGCCGAACGCTACGCGCCGTACGAGCTCGTGCTGGCGCGGCTCTACCTCGACAAAGCGCGCGAGGAGTCGGCGGAAGCGCATTACGCCGAGGCGCTTCGCCTGCTCGAAGGCTGCGCGCAGACGTCGGAGCGCGCGCGCTCGCTCGCGCAGGCACGGGGTGCGGGGGCACCGCGATGAACCGGTGTCTCGCTTTGCCCCTCCTGGCGTTGCTGGCGTGTGCTCATACGCGACAAGTCGAACGGCACATGCAGGCGTTGCGCGGGCGCGCGCAAGAGGCGCGCGCGCATGGGGCGTATCACTGCGCGCCGGAGGAGCTCGCACGCTCCGACGCGCATCTGCAGTTCGCAGCCATCGAGCTCGCAGAGGGGAATCCAGCGCGCGCGCAGGAGCACCTGGTGCTGGCGGATGCCAATGCCCGCGCCGCGCTGTGGTTGAGCGCGGATGTGCGTTGCCCCGCCGCTCGTCCCCAAGGCGCACGGCTCCAACCGCGCTCGCGCGCGTCGCTCGCGCTGATGCAGCGAGGGCGCGCGCACGAGCCGATCGTCGTCATCAACGCGCGCGTACGCGCGCTTTCGAACGACGCGGGACAGCCTTCGAGGCGCCGCCGGAGTAGCAGGAAACATGCAGCGATCTAAACGCCTCAGCGACGCCTGCTCGGTCAAAAAGTTGGTTCTGCGCTCCGGCTCGGCCGGCGCCTTCACGCGCGCGGCGAACGTGGCCGTAGCAGTCGCGCTCCTCTGCCAGCTCGGAACCGCGCGCGCGCAATCGAACGCGCAGCAGCTCGCCGACGCCAATCGCAGCGCGATGGAGGCTTACAACAACCTCGACGTCGAGGCGGCCAAAGGCACGCTCGAGAAGGCCGCGCGCAACGCCGAAAAACACGGCGTGCGCGGGCCCGCGCTCGCGCGCACGTACGCGAACCTGGCGGTCGTGCTCGTCGGGGGGCTGGGCGATCAAGCGGGCGCGACAGCGGCGTTTGCGCGCGCGCTGAAAGAGGACCCCAAGGTCGAGCCGGACCCGCTCGTGGCCACCCCCGAGGTGATCGCCGCCTTCAACACGGCCAAAGCCAACGCGAAGCCGGCCGAGGCCGCGCCGGAGCCCCAGCCCGAAGCAGCGCCTCCTCCCCGGCGTGGCGGATCGAGGCGGCCTACCCCGAGCACCTTCGAGGGCAACCTCGACCACACGCCCGCGGCCGAGCAGCTCACGCAGACCCCGATCCCGGTGTTCGTGCGCGCGGGCCCCGACTCGAACATCGAGAAGGTGACGATCTTCTACCGCTCCATCGGGATGGAACGGCCCAAGTCGACCGAGCTGCAGAGGGCCGACGGCGGGTTCGCGTACCTGATCCCGTGCAGCGACGTGTTCGAACCGGCGGTCGAATACTTCTTGGTCGCCACCGGCGATGACGACAAGGAAGTCGGCTACGCGGGCACGGCAGAGGCTCCGATTTCCGTCCCGATCGTGACCGTGCGCTCGGGACCGGCGCCGTCGCTTCCGGGGCAGCCCCCGCCGCGCCGCTGTTCGGCGGCGATGGACAACGAATGCCCGCCAGGCATGCCGGGCTGCCATGGCAGCGCCGGCCTCGGCGACAGCTGCCGCGCCGACTCCGACTGCCAGTCCGGCATGATCTGCTCGGACGACTTCTGCACGTTGGGCGAACGCGCCGACGAGGAGGAGTCGGGCAAGAAGTCGCGCGCCAAGCGCTTCTTTGCCGACGTCAACTTCGGTGTGAGTGGCGTCGCCGTCGGCTCGGGCCGTGCCGCCGATCGCGCCGTGAGCCCCGCGCTGGTCAACTCGATCGCTTCGAACCCACAAGCCCAGACGAACGGATCTATCAACGACCGGAAGGCGCAGGTTCTGCTGCGCAATCAAGGCTATCAATGCGACACCTCGCTCACGACCATGGGCGCGCTCGCGGTCAAGAACTGCACAGTCGCGGTGGATCCTGGAGGCATGGTGCCGGTGCCGATCTTGAGCATTGCGGCCGGCTACTACGTCACACAGCGGACGGCCCTGGCGGCGACGGCGCGCATCCAGACCGACCACGGACAGGGCCCGCTCGCCGGCATGTTACTCGGCGCGCAGGCCGAGTACCTGCTCATGAAGCCGGCGAGCAAAGGACTCCGCGTAGGTCTCTTGGGAGGTGCTTCAGCCGGACAAATCCAGGCGCGGCCGCACTCGAGCAGCGCCGTCAAGGGCCCCTACGCCACCAACGCCAACGTGGGCGGCGTAGGCTTCAACGTCACGGTCGGCGCGCGCGTGGGCTACCGCTTCATGAAATACCTGGGCGTCAACATCTGGCCCGCGCTCAACTTTGCCTTGCCGAACTTCTTGTTCGCGCTCGACGTGACGGGCGGCCTCGAAGTCGCGTTCTGAACGCGCGTTGGTTGTAGGTGGAGCGGCGGCTCCGTCGCGCGCTAGGCGCTGAAGCTCGAGCCGCAGCCGCAGGTGCTCTTGGCGTTGGGGTTCAGGAACTTGAACCCGGCGCCGTGGAGCCCCTCGACGTAGTCGATCTGCACGCCGTCGAGGTACTGGTGGCTGATCATGTCGACGTAGAGCTTCACGCCCTCGGACTCGTACTCCTCATCCATGTCGCTGACCTCGTCCTCGAAGTAGAGGTCGTACTGGAATCCCGAGCAGCCGCCGCCGATCACGCGTAGCCGCAGGCCCTGTTCGCCCAGGCTCTCGCTGTCGCGAATTTCTTTGACCTTGGCCGCAGCCTTGGTGGTCAACGTGATCATGTCCCTCTTCTCACTCCTGCTGTGACGCTCACACTATGAGCTCGCCGCTCCTCGGAAGCAACGGCCCGGCCTCACACGATCAGGCGCCGATCACGCGCAGGATGCGGGCCGGTGAGCCGGCCACCCAAACGGCACGCTCCGGCTCGGCGCTGGCGCGCTTCACGTACGCGAGCGCCAACCAGCGCGTGTCCGGCGCCGGGCTCGCACCGGCGCGCACGCTCGCCGCGTCGACAGGCACGCTCGCGCTCGAGGTGACCTCGCCCAAGGGCTTGTTCTCCGCGTCGTTCACGCTCGCCCCGCACTCCACCGCGCTCGCGCTCTCGAGCAGCACCAAGCGCTGCGCAGGCTGCCCGCGCTTCTCGAGCATGTAGGCCACTTCCTGGCCGAGGTAGCAGCCCTTGTCGAAGGAGAGCGCGCGGCGCGTGAGGCCCGCCTCTTGCGGATACGTGTCGGGTCCGAAGTCGACTCCGACCCGCGGCACCCCGAACTGCACGTGCGCTGCCGCCCAGCTCGCGTCGTCGAAGGCTCCCCCGCCGAGCTCGCTCGCGCGCGCCGCGAGCCCCGCAAACGCGCTCTCCGCGTCCGCGCTAGGCACCCAACAGTCGAATCCCGAGCCGCCGACGCGCGCGCATGCGTAGCAGCGCAGCGCTCCCGGCAGGACCGCGACGACCTCGCTGGCGCGCGGTCCCTGGACGGTCAGGACGACGACTTGTGGCTCGGGCAAGAGCTCCACGTCTTCCATGATGATGTGCTGCTCGAACTGCGCGAGCGCCGCCTCGGAGCCCGCCGCGGGCAACACCAGGGCCATGCCCGGCGCGTCCTCCAACGCCCAGAGATCGCTGAGCACGCGGCCCTTGAGCGTAAGCGCGAGCGCGTAGCGCGCCTGGTCGCCAGAGAGCTCGCGCACGTCGTTCGTGATCTGGCCGTTGAGCCAGGTGCGCGCGTCCTCGCCGCGCACGCGCACGACCCGATCGTTCGTTCGGTACACGCCTGCGTAGTCGCTTAGCCAAAGCGCCGGGGAGATCGACATGACCCGCTCAAGCTGGAGCCTCGCGCGCCGTTTCGCAAGCGCGCAGGGGGCCGCTCACACATTCTCGCGGGCCGTGCGCCGTCGCGAGCAAGAGCGCGCCCGACGCGGTGACCCGCTCCACGACCCCGAGCTCGTCGCCGCAGTGCGCGCTTTCGCCCCGCAGGGCCAGACGTTCGTTGAGCGCCGACGCGACGGTCGCGCTGCCCTCCGCCGCAAATCGATCGACCCACACCTCGAGCCGCTCGAGCAAGCGCGCGAGCACCAGGTTGCGGTCGCACGCGTCCCCGAGCTCGAGCGCGAGCGAGCTCGCCTCCGCCCTGAGCTCGCTAGGAAAGCTGCGGCGGTTCACGTTGATGCCCACGCCGATCACGAGCGGTTCGAGCTGCTCGCCTAGCGAGCTCCCCTCGACCAAGACGCCCGCCAGCTTTCTTCTCCTCACCCAAACGTCGTTGGGCCACTTCACCTGCGCCTGAACGCCCGCCAAGAAAGCGTCGATGGTCTCGGCCACTGCCAGCCCCACGGCCAAAGTGAGCGGCGGCAGGCGCGCCGCCGGCACGGGCAGCCGGGCCACGAGCGAGACGTACAGGTCGGTTCCCGGGGGTGACGACCACTCGCGGCCCCGCGACCCGCGCCCGCGCGTCTGCGCGTCGGCGACCACCACGTGGCCGTCGGGCGCGCCCACGCTTGCGGCCTGGCGCGCATCGTCGTTGGTCGACGCCGTGACGGCCTTGAGCTCGAGCGAACGTCCGAAGCGCGCGCTGGTGAGCTGCGCCGCGATGCGCGCAGGGTCGAGGGCGAAAGGCGCCGGCGCTGCGGCGCTCACGGCTCCCAGTCGACGCCGATCTCGGCCGCCGCCTCCCAGTCCAGCCCGATGTCGACCGCAGGCGCCGAGTGCGTGAGCGCGCCGACGCTGATCACGTCCACCCCGAGCGCTGCCAGCTTGGCCACGCGCTCGAGCGTGATCCCGCCCGACACTTCGAGCAGCGCGCGGCCGTGGTTGATAGCGATGGCGCGCTCCACCGCGAGGTCGTCGAAGTTGTCGAGCAGCACGATGTCCGCGCCGGCCGCGAGCGCTTCTTCCAGCTGCGCCAGGGAGTCGACTTCGCATTCGATGCGGCTCGTGTGCGGGGCCTGCGCGCGGCAGCGCTGGATCGCGGTCGCGATCCCGCCAGCCGCGGCGACGTGGTTGTCTTTGATCAGCACCGCCGAGCTGAGATCCTCGCGATGGTTGTGGCCCCCGCCCGCGCGCACGGCGCGGCGCTCGAGCGCGCGCAGGCCGGGCGTGGTCTTGCGCGTATCGACGATGCGCGTGGCCGTGCCCTTCGGCAGCGCCGCCACGTAGCGCTGGGTGAGCGTGGCGATGCCGCTCAGACGTTGCACGAAGTTCAACGCGACCCGCTCGCCTTTGAGAATGGACGCCGCCGGTCCGGACACGCGCGCGAGCACGCCGCCCGGCTCGAGCTCGGCGCCCTCGAGCACCAGATCGCGCACGCGCACGGCCGCGTCGATCTGGGCAAAGACCTCGTGGATGATCGCGGCGCCGCTCACCACGAGCGGAACGCGCGCGCGAAACGCGCACTCGCCTGCGACGGTCGGCGGCACGCACGCGTCGGTCGTGATGTCACCGCGGCCGAGATCTTCGGCGAGCGCCCGCGCGACCACGCGCGCGAGCTCGATGGGGGTAGGCGGCGTCAGCTGCGAGATCATGTCCAGCTCTCCACGGGATAACGGCGCAACGCGGCGACCACTCGCAGCCGGGGATCCGGGTTGACCACCCGCGGCGAACCGACCGCTTCCAGCATCGGCAGGTCGCTGATGCTGTCGGTGTAGAACGTGGAGCGCGCCAAGTCGACGCCGTGAGCCTGGGCCCAAGCCCGCGCGCGCGCCACCTTGCCCAGACCATAGCAAAGCGGCGGCTCCCAACGCCCCGTAAAGGCGCCGTCCGTCACCTCGAGGCGCGTACAGATCACGTGCTCGATGCCGAGCTCTTCGGCCAACGGATCCGTCAGGTACGGCGTGGACGCGCTCAAGATCGCGCACAGCTGACCGGCGCGCCGGCAGCGCTCGACCTCGCGCCGCCCGTGCCCGCTGATGTACCGGCGCACCACGCGCTCGTACCAGCCGAGGCACTCCTCGCGCATGCGCGCTTCGCTGTAGCCGCTCACGCTCTGGAACGCCTCGCGCGCCGCGTGCTCCGGGTCGAGCGTGCCGAGCGCGTACTGCAAAAGCACGCGACTCGCGCGCAGGTAGTCGGCGAAGGACGCTTCTTGCCGGCGCATGCGCCAGCGCACGTACAGGCGCGCGGTGTTCACGGTCACGAGGGTTCGATCCACATCGAAGAGCGCGGCTTGTCTCACAGGTAGCCTCGGGTCAGCAACTCGGCGAGTATGTTGCACATCGCGTGGAACCAGACCGCCGCGCCGATTCCACCGCGGCGCGCGCGCAGCCAGCCGAACAAGAGGCCCGGGAAGAACACCGCGAGCCGGCCCGGCGCGAAGCCGACGAGGAAGTGCAGAAACGCGAACAGCGCCGACTGAAAAACGAGCGCCGCGGGCGAGATCTCGGCGCCGAATAGGCGCACGCGGGCCGCGAATAGGTCGCTCAGCCGGGTCTGAAAGTAGCCGCGGAAGAGCGCCTCTTCGGGCAGCGCGATCGCGACCAAATGCGTCACCGCGAAATCCAGGGGCGCGGCCGGAGGGTGGAACGTGAACGGGTGCGAGACGCCGTGCACGCGCGGGAACGCGAGCGCGAACGGCGGAAACACCAGCGCCGCCAACGCCAGAGCAACCACGAATTCGGAGCCGAACCGCGGCAGCGCGCGGCGCAGCGCGAACCACAAGCCGCGCGCGAAGGGCTCGGGCTCGTCCGGCGGCGCCTCGAGCAAACCGGCCAGATCGATGCCATATCGCGCGGCGCTTTGGCCCTCGCGCCGGGCCATGAACAAAGCCGTGCCGAGGAACGCGCCCGCGAGCAGCAGGTGCCCGTACATGCGCATCAACGCGCCCGGCACGTGTCCCACCAGCAACGTCACACAAGCGATGAAGGCGTAGACCAGCGCGATCTCGCGCGCGACAGCTCCCAAGCGCACGCGCCGAGTGTAGACTGGCCCCTCAAGTTCGTGCGAAAGGCGTCGTTGTGATCTTGACCCGTTCGGTCGGGTTCTCTAGATCGGCCAGGTCGTCGTCGGCATGCTTACGGACGAGAAGCTCAGAGAGATTCGAGAGAGCGTCGACCTCGTCGCGCTCGTCTCCGAGTACGTCCCGCTGCGGCGGCAAGGGGCGCGTTTCGTCGGTCTGTGCCCGTTCCATCAGGAAAAGACGCCCTCTTTCGGCGTCTCGCGCGGCAAAGACTTCTATTACTGCTTCGGCTGCCACGAGAGCGGCGACGCGATCTCGTTTCTGCGCAAGGTCGAAGGGCTCGGCTTCATGGAGGCCGTGGAGAAGCTCGCCGAGCGCGCGGGCATCGAGGTGCCGAAGAGCGACGACGAAGGGCAGATCGCCCTACGGCGCGCGCGCGCCCGCCGCGAGCGGCTGGCCGATCTGATGGGCCTGGCGCAGCGCTTCTACGAGGAGCAGCTCAGCACACATCCGCACGCCCACTTCGCCCAGAGCGAGATCGCACGTCGCAAGGTCTCCGCCGAAGTGGCGAAGGGCTTCCACCTCGGCTACGCGCCAGCCGCCTGGGATGCCCTGGCCCGCCACCTCGCGAGCCAGCGCGTGGACCTCGCGGAGGCGGTGGAGCTCGGCCTGATCGCGCCACGTTCGCAAGGAGGCGGATACTACGACCGCTTTCGCCACCGGCTGATGTTCCCGGTGGCCGATCAGCACGGACGCATCATCGCGTTCAGCGGGCGCGCGCTGCCGCCGCCCCCTGGCGCGGCCGAACGCGAAGCGCCGGCGAAGTACATCAACAGCCCCGAGGGCCCGCTCTACAAGAAGGGGCAGGCGCTGTTCGGCCTGGCGACCGCGCGGGTCGCGCTGCGCAAGCACAACCAGGCGCTCTTGTGCGAAGGGAACTTCGACCTCGTGGCGATCTTCCAGGCCGGCTTCGAGCACGTACTCGCGCCGCTCGGGACCGCGTTCACGCTCGATCAGGCCAAGCTTATCCGCCGTTTCGCCGAGGAGGTCGTCGTGATCTTCGACGGCGACGGCGCGGGCCGAAAAGCCACGGCAACGGCGTACGAGCTGCTCGCGGCCGCCGGGTTACGCGGGCGCGCGGTGCGCCTGCCCGATGGCCACGATCCTGACAGCTTCCTCGCCGCGAACGGCCGCGACGCGTTCGCCCAGATCGTCGCCAACGCGCCGCCCATCCTCGACTTCCTGATCGACGAGGCGAGCCTTTCCGCGATTGACGCGCCGAGTCGAGCGCGCGCCATCCAAGGCCTCGCGCCGTACCTGGCGCGGCTCGACAGTCCGCTCGAGCGGTCGCTTTACGTCGAGCGCATCGCGCAAAAGCTCGATCTTCGCGACCTGGCCAGCGTACGCGCCGAGCTACGCCGCGGCCTCACGCAGCGCGCCATCCACGCGCGCGAGCCCCAGCGCGCGCCGGCCAGCGTGCAGATGCTGGAGCACAAGGAAGGTGAACGTGCGATGCGGGCGCCGGGCACCCCAGTCCGTATGCGTCAGATGCACGAGCTCCCTGAACGGCAACGCATCGCACTGGGTGCGCTGTTGGATCACCCGGCGCTGTTCGACAGTCCCGAAGGGCAGCGATTGTCCGGGCTTTTGACGGATTCCGATCTTCGGGCCATCTTTGTCGTGACAGCGCAGATGCTTGAACGTCGAGGGGAAGTAAATGCGCTGGCGTTGCTCGATGAATTGTCGAGCAACGGGGCGCGCGCCTGGCTCGGGGAGCGATTGTCGGCCGCGCCTAGCGTCGATCGGAAGTGCGCCGAGGAGTTGTTGGCAAAAGCAATTCCGTTGCTGGAGCGCGACCACGGGAACGAGCAGCGGGCGAGACTCAAACGCGAGATCCAACTCGCAAATCAAAGTGGAGATGCGGCGCGGGCAGCAGAGCTGACGCGCCTTCGCGACGAGCTGGCCAGGACGTGATGCGTGTTGGCCCAGAGGTGAGCATGGCGGAGAACGAAGATCGCACCGGACGCAAGGACAAGTCGAAGCCGGGCAAGAGCAAGGCCTCGGCGAAAGCGCCGGCGAGCAGCGCTAGGTCTTCGGCGCGCCCGGCCTCGAAGAGCACGGCCGCGCCTCCCAAGCCCGCCAAGGCCAGTGCCAAAACCACGAAACGACCGGCGAAGCCGAAGCCTGCGCGCCGGGTAGAACGCGAGCGCGATGAAGACCAGGACGACGATCGCGAGGAGTTCGAGGGCGAGGCCGCGGACGGCGATCTCGACGGCGACTTCGACGGTGACGAGCGGCCCGCGGCGGCCGCACCTTCCTCCAAGCGGAAGATGCGGGATCGACCCGAGGTCCAGAAGCTCATCGCGAAGGGCAAGGACAAGGGCTTCGTCACCTTCGATGAGGTCAACGACTCACTGCCCGAGGATATTGCGTCGGCCGATGAACTCGATGAACTGATGTCCACGCTCTCGAGCGAATCGATCTCGGTCGTCGACGGCAACGCCGGTGCCCCCGCGCCCGCACCCGCGCCTGCGCAGGCTGCGCGCGCCCAGCGCCCGCGTTCGGCCGCCGCCGAAGAGCGCAAGGCGCGCGCGTTCCGGCGCGCCACGACGCTGACGGATCGCCCGCCCGTCGACGAAGACAAGCTCTCCTCGATCGCCCCACCGCCGTTTTCGGAGCGGCAGACCAGCGACGACAATTACTCGGGCAAGTCGAACGATCCAGTGCGCATGTATCTGCGCAAGATGGGCTCGGTGTCGCTGCTCACGCGTGAGGGCGAGGTCGAGATCGCCAAGCGCATCGAGGACGGCGAGCTCAAGGTATTCGAGGTCATCCTCAAGTCGAAGGTCGGCCTCGAAGAGATCCTGCAGCTCGGCGAGAAGCTCAAGAAGGGCGCGATCCGCGTCAAGGACGTGGTCAAGGACGGCGACGTCGAAGAGGGCCAGGAGTTCGACGAGGTCGAGACCACCAAGCGCGTGATCCGGCTGCTCGACAAGGTGCGCCGGGTCGAGGGCAACAACCAGAAGATCCGCGAAGAGTTCGAGCAGAACAAGAAGCTCACCGAAAAGCAGAAGAAGGGCCTCAAGACCCAGCTCGACAAGAACCGGCTCGAGCTGCTCGACACGCTGCGCGAGGTGCGCTTCGCGAAGAAGCAGATCGACGCCATCGTCGGCAAGCTCAAGAGCTACGTGCGGCGGGTCGACGAGTCCGAGGCGACCATCCGCGATGCCGAAGAGCGCGTGGGCGGCATCCCGCTCGCGCAGATGCCGAAGTGGGTCCAGGAGATCGAGGCCAACACCACGCTCGAGAAGAAGCTCGAGAAGAAGCATGGCGTCAACCTCGAGCAGCTGCGCGTCCAGCTCCAGCGCTGCGACGAGTCGCGCAACGACATCCTCAAGGTCGAAGAGGAGATGGGGCAGTCGGTCGAGAAGCTGCGCGCCACCTACAAAGAGCTGCACGAGGGCGAGCGTTCGGCCGAGCGCGCCAAGGCCGAGCTGGTCGAAGCCAACCTGAGGCTCGTGGTCTCGATCGCGAAGAAGTACACGAACCGCGGCCTGCAGTTCCTGGATCTGATCCAGGAGGGCAACATCGGTCTGATGAAGGCCGTCGACAAATTCGAGTACCGGCGCGGCTACAAGTTCTCCACGTACGCCACCTGGTGGATCCGGCAGGCCATCACGCGCGCCATCGCCGACCAGGCGCGCACGATCCGCATCCCCGTGCACATGATCGAGACCATCAACAAGCTCGTGCGCACCTCGCGCTATCTCGTGCAGGAGCTGGGGCGCGAGCCGTCGCCTGAAGAGATCGCCGAGCGCATGGAGATGCCGCTCGACAAGGTGCGCAAGGTGCTCAAGATCGCCAAAGAACCGATCTCGCTCGAGACGCCGATCGGCGAAGAGGAAGACTCCCATCTTGGGGACTTCATCGAGGACAAGTCGATCGGCTCTCCGGTCGAGGTGGTCATCTCGAACAACCTCGAAGACAGCACCCGGCGCGTGCTCAAGACGCTCACGCCTCGCGAAGAGAAGGTGCTGCGCATGCGCTTCGGCATCGGCGAGAAGAGCGACCATACCTTGGAAGAGGTGGGCCAGGACTTCGAGGTCACGCGCGAGCGCATCCGCCAGATCGAGGCCAAGGCGCTGCGCAAGCTGCGCCACCCGAGCCGCTCGAAGCAGCTCAAGAGCTTCATCGAGACTTGAAACGCGGTGGGCCCACCAGGACTCGAACCTGGAACGTCCCCGTTATGAGCGGGTGGCTCTAACCATTGAGCTATGGGCCCGATCGCCGTGGTTCGAGCGCGCGCGAGCGCGCCGTGTTGGCGCGGCCCTTCTTAGCACGGAGGATGCCGCGCGCGCGGCAGAGTTCTTGCGCGGCGTGCCGTTCGAGGGTACACGCGCGCGTACGGGCGTTGCCCATTTGTGCTGCTGACGGGGTCTCCGGCGCGAGCCTGCCACCCCCGACTTGGAGGCCGCGTGAGCGTGCGGGAACAGCTAGTCGCACTCGCCAAGCTCGGTCGTATCGATGCGTCGACGCAGGAGCTCGATCGCGAGCTCAAGGAGATCCCGAAGGAGCTCGGTCAGCTGCGCGAAAGCGTGGCCCTGCTCGAAGGCCTCCTCGCCAAAGAGCGCAGCGAGCTCGAGACCGCACAGAACCTGCGCGCGCAGCACGAGACGCTGCTGAAGGACGCAGTCGAGGGGCTGGCGCGCGCCAAGGCCAAGTCGGCCAAGGCCAAAAATGCGCGCGAAGCCGAGGCCGTCGAGCGCGAGCTCGAGGCGACGCGGCGCACCATCAAGGAGCGCGAGGTCGAGCGCGACAAGCTGCAGGCGGCGATCACGCAAGTGAGCGCCTCGCTCGCCCAGCACGAGACCGAGTTCGCGGGGCTCAAGGAGCTCTTGGCGGAGAAGTCGGGCGAGGCCGAGGCGCGCGTGGCGGAGCTCGAGGCGCAGCGCAAACAGGCACTCTCGGGGCGCGAAGAGCTTCTGCCGCTCATCCCGCGCGATGTCCTGGCGCGCTACGACGCGATTCGCGGGCGCCGCGTCACGGGCGTGGCCGAGGTGCGTGACGGCATTTGCCAGGGCTGTCGCATGGCGGTGCGGCCCATGCAGTACATCGTGATTCAGCGCGAAGAGGGCATCGAGCGCTGTTCCCACTGCCAGCGCTACCTCTATTGGGGCCCCTGGCTCCAGGACGACCAAGCGGCGCTCGAAGCTGGCGAAAAGAGCGACGGCGACGCAGACGGCTAGCCACGCGAGCGAGGCATCGCGTCGATGGCGCGCGCGCGCCGAAGCCGTGCACGGCGCGTTTACGCGGGCGAGGCGCGGCTAGACGAGCGCCAGCCATTCGGGACGAGGCTTGCCTTCGCCGCGGACGACTTCGAAAAATCGCTTCTGCAGACGCTCGGTCAGCGGTCCGCGCGCGCCTGCCCCGATGCGGCGATCGTCGAGCTCGCGCACGGGCGTGATCTCGGCCGCTGTGCCGCACATGAAGAGCTCGTCGGCCGTATACAGCTCGTCGCGCGTCAGCGTGCGCTCGATCAGGGGCACGCCGAGCTCGCCGCACAGACTCACCACGCTGTCTCGCGTGATGCCGCCCAAGATCGCCGAACCCATCGGGGGCGTGTACACGATGCCCCTCTTGACGACGAAGATATTCTCGCCGGACGCCTCCGAGACATAGCCCTGGCCGTCCAGCATGATCGCCTCTTGATAACCGGCGGCCATGACTTCGCGCTTGGCCAGGATCGAGTTGACGTAGTGGCCGACGATCTTGCCCTTGGCCATCACGGAATTGATGCCCGGCCGGGCGAACGAGCTCACCTTGGCGCGGATACCGCGCTTGAGTCCCTCCTCGCCCAGGTACGCGCCCCACTTCCACGCCACGATGACGAGGTGCGTGCGATTTTCGGTCGCGCCCAGACCCATCGCGCCCGCCCCGAGAAAGGCCAGCGGCCGCAGGTAGCACTCCTCGAGCTTGTTGACGCGCACCGTCTCGAGACAGGCCTCGACCACTTGCTCGCGGGACTGCTCGATCTTCATCGTGCAGATGTGCGCCGAGTCGAACAAGCGCTCGACGTGCTCTTGCAACCGGAAGACCGCGCTTCGGCCGTTGGCCAGCTTGTAGCAGCGAATGCCCTCGAACACGCCGAGGCCGTAGTGGAGCGTGTGCGTGAGCACGTGCACCTTCGCGTCGTCCCACGGGACGAGCGAGCCATCGAACCAAATCTTGTCCACTTTATCGACCATGAGGTCCTCCGTAGCGACCGGAGCGCGGGCGCGGGCAGCCGGGCCCATGATCGCATGCTTCTGCTCCTCGCATAGGGCGATCGTGCGGTCCACCGTGCGCACGCCCATAACACGCCCCGAACCCTGCACGTCGGTTTCGTGCGCGCGTGCTCTGCGGAGGCCGGGCGCGCCGGGCAGGGCGCGCGCGTCGTCGGCCCGCGGCGCCTCGGTTGACGCTCTGGGGGGTGTGGGTTAGAACCGCGCGGCCTCAGCCCTCGGGGCCACTACCGCTTTCTGCGGTGATGCGTCGCCGCGGTCAGCTGTGCACGCCGCCGAGAGCGCTGAGCCCGCGCAGCCGAGGAGTTCCCTTGTTCGCCCTACTACACAGCCTGAGCATGTGGTTCCAGCCCGAGGCGACGCCTGGCAACGTGCCGTCCGAAGCGCCCGCGGCGGGCGGTGGCGGCGGTGGCTTGGGCCCGGGCGTCTCGCAGCTTGGGCTGATGGTTCTCATGATGGTGGTCTTCTACCTGGTGCTGATCCGGCCCCAGCAGAAGAAGCAGAAGGAGCTCGATCGCCTGCTCAAGTCGCTCAAGAAGGGGCAGAAGGTCCGCACGACGGGCGGCATCCGCGGCGAGATCGTCGAGTTCAAGAACGAGATCGGTGACGAAGTGGTGTTGTTGGTGGCCGATCGCGTGAAGCTCAACATCCTTCGTTCTCACATCGCCGGCATCTTGGAGCCCGGCGAACAAGAGCAGAAGAGCTGACGAGCGCGCCGCTCCCGAGCGCGCGCCGCCGAGTCCAACAAGGACGAACGACATATGGATAGGGGTTGGTACCTACGCTTCGGGCTCATGGTGTTCCTGTCGCTCGGCGCCGCGCTGGTGGTGTGGCCGAGCGTGGACGCGTGGCTGCCTGCGCCGGCCTGGATCAAGAAGCACGTCTCGAGCCGCATCGCGCCCGGCCTCGACGTCAAGGGTGGGCTGCGCCTGACCTACGAAGTCGAGGTCGACGAGGCGGTGCGCGATCGGCGCGACCGCCTCGCCGACGATCTGCTGGACCGCCTCGGCATCGAGTTCGGCTTGTTCAAGCCCGAGGAGCGCCCGACGAAGGAACAGCTCGATCAGGTGCGCGCGCGTGTCAAGATCGCCACGGTCGGCGAACGGCAGATCCGGGCGACCTTCAAGTCCGCGGCAGACGCGCAAAAGCTTACGCTCGCGCTAATCCGCAAATTCGGCGATCTCAAGGAAGATTCGCGCAGCGACACGGTCGTGACGTTGGCCATCCGGCCGGACATGATCGAGGACCTGCGCGACACGGCCGTCGGGCAGGCGCGCGAGACCATCGCCGACCGCATCGACAAGCTCGGCGTGCGTGAGACGAGCGTCACTGCGCGCGGCACCGATATCGCGATCGAGATCCCGGGCGCCGACGAAGCGAGCTTTGCGCGGATTCGCGACATTGTGAGCCGCACCGCGCGGCTCGAGTTCAAGATCGTCGACGACGACTCCGACTTCGTCTCCTCGCTGAACGATCTGCCCGAGGGCATCGAGAAGCAGAGCGAGGTCGTGTCGGCCGGCATCGAGAATCCGCAGAAGGTGGTGAGCTACATCGCGGCGCGCGGGGAGGGCGCACGCCAGCGGCTGGGCGCCTACGTGGACTCGCTCAAGTCGAAGATCCCCGAGGGCCGCGAGCTGCTGCTCGGTGAGCTCGATGAGGGCGAAGCTCCGGCGGCCGGCCCGAAGACCAAGCATCGTGCGCAAGCCTGGCGCACGTACCTGCTGTACGCGCGCGCGGAAGTCAGCGGCGAGGACGTGAAAGAGGCCTTCACCGCCTTCGACCAAGAGAACAACCGCCCTTACGTCGCGCTCAATTTCAACCCGAAGGGCGCCGACAAATTCGGCCAGCTCACGGGCCGCAACGTCAAGCGGCGCATGGCGATCGTGCTCGACGATCGCGTCGAGAGCGCGCCCGTCATCCAAACCGAGATCGGCGGAGGCCGCTGTCAGATCACGTTAGGCGGCTCTCGGCCTTACAACGAGACGTTGCAGGAGGCCAAAGACCTCGTCGTGGTGCTGCGCGCGGGCGCCCTGCCTGCGCCGATCCGGCCCGCGAACGAGCAGCTGATCGGCCCCTCGCTGGGTGCCGATGCGATCGAGAAGGGCGCGATGGGGGCGGTGCTCGGGGTCGGCCTCGTGGTGCTGTTCATGGTGATTTATTACGAGATGGCGGGCGCCGTGGCCGATCTCGCCGTGCTGCTGAACTTGCTGTTCTTGTTGGCGCTGATGGCGCTGTTCGAGGCGACGCTCACCTTGCCGGGGGTGGCCGGAATCGCGCTTACTGTCGGTATGGCCGTCGATGCCAACGTGCTGATCAACGAACGCATCCGGGAGGAGCTGCGCGCCGGCAAATCGGCGCGCGCGGCGGTCGACCAGGGATTCGATCGCGCGTTTTGGTCGATCTTCGACGGTCAGCTGACGACGTTCATCTCGGGCGTGGTGCTGTTTCAGTACGGCACCGGCCCGATCAAGGGGTTCGCGGTGACCTTGATGATCGGCATCGCGACCTCGCTGTTCACGGGCGTGTTCTGCTCGCGCGTCATGTTCGATTGGCTGGTGCGCGGCCTGCGCGTGAAGACTTTGAAGGTGGGGTGACGCCGTGGAGTTCATCAAGCCGAAAGGCACTATCAACTTCATGAAGTACCGCGCGCCGCTGATCGGGGGCTCGCTGCTGCTGACCCTGCTCGGCTTTCTTTCGGTGTTCTGGCCCGGCCCGAACTACGGCATCGACTTCAAGGGCGGGACCGAGGTCCAGCTGCGCTTCAAGCGCGACGTCGACAGCGGCACCGTGCGCAAGACCTTGACGGACATCGGCTACGACGCCGAAGTCGTCAACGTCGAGGGCCGTGCCAACGAATACTTGGTGCGCGTCTCGGAAGTCTCATCGCTGTCGCCCCAGGAGATCGAGCACATCAAGCGCTCGGTCAACTGGAACGTCGCCGGGGTCAAGGTCGAAGAGCTCAAGGTCTCGCCCGGCGGGGACAAGATCGCGCTGCGCCTGGCCGGCGACGTCGACCCGCAGGCGATCGACACCGCGCTGAAGGCGGCGGGTGCCAAGGTGCGGAGCGTGAACCGCTTCGGTTCGAGCGAACAGCACCGTTACGAAGCGCAGCTCATCGGGGTCGCCGACGAAATGGTGCGCAGCTTGAAGGAGCGACTCGGCGACGCCGCACCAGACGAGCCGCTGCGCGTCGAGTGGGTCGGGCCCAAAGCCGGGCGCCAGCTGCGCGACGCCGCCGTGAAGTCGCTGCTCTGGACGATCTTGTTCATCATGGGCTACGTGGCCATGCGCTTCGACCTGCGCTTCGCGCCAGGTGGTGTGATCGCGCTCGTGCACGACGCGCTGATCACGGTGCTCGTGTTCGTGGTGTTGCGGCGGGAGGTCAACCTGTCGACCGTGGCCGCGCTGCTGACGATCTTGGGGTACTCGATCAACGACACGATCGTCATCTTCGATCGCATCCGCGAAAACATGACGCGCATGCGCGACGCCAGCCTTTACGAGCTCATCAACGTGAGCACCACGCAGACCTTGTCGCGCTCGATCCTCACTTCTTTCGTGACGTTGCTGTCGATCTTGCCGTTCTTGATCTGGGGCACGCCGGTGATCCGGGATTTCGCTTTCGCGTTGGTGATCGGCATGGTCGTGGGCTCCTATTCGACCATCTATATTGCGGGCCCGATCACGGAGTGGATGGACAAGAAGCTGTTCTCCAGGGCTTGATGAGCTCGTGGATAGCGATCTTTCGCCCGCGCGCGCCAGCGCCCCTTTCGACCCCAAGCGCGAGGTCGAAGACGCAGCGCCGCCGCTCTCGCAGCATCACGGTTCCCACTGCGTCGCCCCGGGCGCGAACGGACCCGCGCGGCGCTTCGTGCTCAGCCCACAGGATCCCGCCCGCGCTGGCGAGCTAGCGCGCGCCTGCGCGATCTCTCCGGCGATCGCGCAAGTGCTCCTGAACCGCGGGATCGAACAGGAGCTGCCGGCCAAGCACTTCCTCGCTCCGAAGCTCGCGCATCTGACTTTGCCCGATGCCATGGCTGATCGCGCGCTCGCTGCGGCGCGCTTGGCCGAAGCGGTGCGCCGGCGCGAACGCATCGTGGTTTTCGGCGACTATGACGTCGACGGCACGACCAGCGCCGCGGTGTTGTCGGGTATCCTCGATGCGCTGGGCGCCGACGTGCACACGCTGCTCGCCCACCGCTTCCACGGCGGCTACGGCCTGAGCGCCGCGGCGCTCGCGCGCTGTCTTGCAGCCGAGCCGCGCGTGCTCGTCACCTGCGATTGTGGGTCGAGCGATCACGATCGCATCGCGCATGCCCGCGCGGCCGGGGTCGACGTGATCGTCGTCGATCATCACCTCGTGCCCGCGCGCCCGCTCGAGGCGCTGGCGTTTCTCAATCCACACCGGCAAGAGTGCGGGTTCCCCTACAAAGGGCTGTGCAGCGCCGGGCTCGCGCTCAGCTTGGGCGCGGCGTTGC
>CAZYWR010000361.1:0-1693 GCA_964651185.1 uncultured Polyangiales bacterium | reverse complement strand
GCGCCCCAGCGCTGCAGGCGTGTCGCGATCGGCGACTCGCCAGCGCGCGCGGCGCTCTTTGTCTGTGGCTGCCGCTCAGCGAGCCGCGTAGTGACGCATGGCCGCGATGCGGGCGGCGTTCAGGCGCTCTGCCATCAGGAACGCGAACCGCTTCATCAGCAGATAACCGAGCTTCGGGTCTGCGTCGCACGCCGCGCGCAGGCGGTCGCCGTTCACGGAGATCACGGTGCTGGGCGCCACCGCCCGCGCGTCGAACGACCAGCGATAGGGCGGAATGAGCCACGACCAGCCGAGCAGGCTGCCGTCGCCCACGGTCTGAATGTCGAGCGAATCACCTTCGATCGAGGGCACCTCGATCGAGACTCTCCCCTGGCGCACGATGAAGAACTCGTGGGCGTCGAAGTCGCGCTGAAAGACGCGCTGCCCCGGCGCGTATTGCGCCTGCGAGGCGTAGCTGACGATCGTTGCCATCTGGGCCGGCTCGAGCCCTTCGAAAACCGGATGCTTCTGCAAGTAGTCCGCGAGCGAGTCCTCCGCCGCTGTCATGCCTTCCTCCGGGGGTCTTGTGTCCTCCTCACTTTCAGGATCTTCGGCCGCCGCGCAACCGGCACGTGCACGTGCACGCGACCGTCAGCGCCGTGATCCGAGTAGAAAACGAGTTAGGGGGGCCGCGTCCAAACGGGCGGTGTCGAGCAGTCCTTCGATCAACTTACGCCCGAGCCGTGCCAGCTCGAGCAAGCGCTCGATACGAGCCCGCTGCGTCTCGGCGCGCGCGCGCACCGCTGGGTCGGAGGACGCGAGCTTGGGGTCGAGCGACACCAAGGCCGTCTCCATCGCCCCGATCGCCTCGAGGATCTCGACCAACTCGCGCTCCCGGAAGACGCGCGAAACCATCTTCCAGAGATTGCTCTCGGCGACGAAGTGATCGCGTCGCTGCCCGTGCATCCAGATTTTCTTCACCACGCCCCAGCGCAGAAGATCGTTGAGCGCCATGGAGACGGAGCCGGCGGATAGCTGCAGCTTGTCACGCAGCTCGTTGGCCCCCAGGGGCTCATCGGAAAGGTAGAGCACCGTCCAGATGCGGCCCATGTGGCGTTTGAACCCCCAGAACTCCATGAGTCTGCCGACGGCATCGCTCAGGAGCTGCTCGCTCGGCCACAGATCAGAAGTCGCGGATGACTCGGACGTCTCGGCCACCGCTCGCTCTCCATCAGGCCCTGCGCCGGGTCAATGCGAGCGCGAGATTGCGCAGGAGCTCGCGCGCTCGTGTGCTCGGTAGTTGCTCGAGCGCCGCAAGCCCGGCGCTGCTGCGCTCGAAGGCGAGCGCGCGCGCCTCTTCGCAGCCGCCTTGCACGAATGCATGGGTGCACACCGCCCGCGCCGCCTCGCGGTCGCCACCGCGCGCCCGCGGCAGCAGCGCGGACAACTCGCCCGTGTCGCGCTCGAGCGCGATCGCCAGGGGGAGCGTGGTCTTGCCTTCGGCGAGATCCGCGCCGAGCCGCTTGCCCACCTCGTGCGCGTCGCCCGCCAGGTCGAGCACGTCATCGATGATTTGAAACGCCACGCCGATCTGCTCGCCAAAACGTCCAGCCAGCTCGACCAGATCGGCCCGACCTGCTGCGCGCGCACCGCTGCGGCAGGCGAATCCGAACAGAGAAGCCGTCTTGCCGGTCACGATCTCAAAGTACCCCTC
>CAZYWR010000360.1:0-5579 GCA_964651185.1 uncultured Polyangiales bacterium | reverse complement strand
CCTCGACGCTCGCCTGTCGGCGGCGATCAGCAGGGCCTCGAGCCAGGCGAGCCTCGCCGGGCCATGTCGCTTCAGCAAACCCAACGTTCGATCGCGCCAGCTGCATCCGGTGACAGGAGATAGCCCGAGCGCAGCCGGCGTGAGTGTAAGGTAAAGCTCAGGTAACCGTTCGCCCGGCTCGAGCTCGATGGCGGGCAATAGGTCGCCCTCCCGTACGCCGCGGATGGGAAGGCCCCTGCCGTCGCGATCCAGATAGTCCTGGTCCTTGGGCCCGGTGTGAAGCGCTGCTCGAACCTTGCCATGGTGGCAAAGTACGAGATACGCGAGCAGATCATATTCGTCCGCGCTGCATTCCAGCACCGCCCGCTCGAGGCTCGTCGCGGATTCGCGGTCCGCTGCGGGCCGAGGGGTGTCGGCTTGGTCCATCAGAGCGAGCACCTCGACCCAGGACCCAAGCAACGCGGGATGCGTCGGCTCGTATCGGCGCAATACGTTGAAGAGGGCAAGGCAGCTCGCGAGCTCATGACGGAAGCCTGGGCGCGACTCCTTGTCGTCGGCGGTCCAGTAGCCTTTTGTCCACGCGTTATCAGGAGCCTTGGCGAGATCTTGGCGACCGCGCGGCCGCCCCTCTGCGCGAATCTTCCCCTGGAATGCGCCGTGCGACTTGCCGTAGTCATGCCAGCGCCCCGCAAGCATGAGCAGCGCGCGGAGACGCGCCGGGAGCCCAACCGCAAGCGCAATCTGCTCGACCAACTCGCTGACCTCACGCCCGTGCGTCGCAATCGTCTTGTATCTGGCCTCGCTCAGCTGTTCCGAGTCCTCGAGTTCGTCCGCAGCTTGTGCAGCGAGAAGGACCGTCTGCGTCACTGGAGCAACATACGCGGTCGATGCCGAATCGAAGCCGCGCTCGAGGCTATAGCCTCCCACCTCTGACGCGACACAGACCACCTTTCCCGGAGTCAGGTCGGCCCGTCTGGCCTCGGTCCATTCGCCCTCGATCCAGTCCCAGACCCACGCACGAAGGCCGGTGCGCAGGCGCGGCTTCCTGTCCGTCTTCGTCCCCTTGCCACAGAGCCACTCCTGCGCCGCCAAGAACGGAACGCTGCACAGCTCTTCTCGCAACGGTCGGCGGTCTGTCGCCGGCGCCGGCCGCGGCTCGCCTTTCTTGGCCTTCGGTACGTCCGCCCAGAAAACAGAGAGGTCGCGATCGTTCCCGCTACGAATGAACCGGCTGACATCGAGATCGGCGCCCGAGAGATCCGGCGTCGTGTCGAAGAGCTCGTCGAGTTCGCGGCGAATGAGCAGGTGTTCGGGCCGATATGGATAAAGCCGCGTCCGCTTATCGTCGCTCAGTCCGTCCTCGTACGCTTCGATACTCGCAATGCCGACGTCGGCACCGCTGCCCGCAAGCTGCTGCAGCGCCGTGGCCGCGCCCTCTAGCTGTTCCGGCGCATAGGGCGCCGCAGCTTTCTCGTCACGCCCGCGGTCGATCACGATGACCCTCCCGCTGCCTCCGTAACGCGCACAACGACCGAACCGCTGCACGAGGCTCGACCAAGGGGCCAACTCGGTCACCACACAGCCGGCGGAGATGTCCACGCCTGCTTCGACGACCTGGGTGGCGACCAGAATGCGGTCTACCCCTCGCGTGCAGGTCGAGCGCTCGAGGAAGCGTCCCTTCCAGCGCGCGCGCTCATGGGACCGAAAGCGCCCGTGGACGAGCTCGAGATCGGCAGCCGCACCGAGCTTTTTTAGCGCGTCGTAGGTCTCGCACGCGCGCTTAACCGTGTTGCATACGACCAACGTAATTCGCCCGAACTCACCGTCTTCGAGGCCGCGATGGGCTTCTGCACAACGCGCGGCGAAATCGACGGCCTTGGACTCCGGCACCTCGTCGAGCGAAAGCGACTTGCGGATCGCGGCCAGCCCCGACGTCCTCTCGATCGGCGAGAGAATGACGGGCTGCGCCGTCCAGCCGGGATGATGTGGCTCGGTGTCGACGCTCCGCAGCCAGTCGGGCTGCAGAGTCGCGCTCATCCACCAGCTCAGGCGCGGCCTCGCGCCCGGGCTACGGTCACGGTCATCATCGAAGAACGCTTGCAGCTGTCCAGTGGTTGCAAGCCCGACATCCATGAGCTGCACCTCGTCGAGCACCCAGAGGGCGTCGTAGTTCAGCAACCCGAACTCCATGGGCCAGCGCGCGCGCCCTGCGGCGTACCCGCGATTGAGGGCGCGAGAGAGCAGCATGTCCTGCGTCCCGATGAACACGGCGCACTCCTCCGGGTAGAGGTTCCAATCGCCATCTGGATCGGCGCCGCCCATCAGCAGGTGTACGCCCACCTTCCCTGCGTGATCCGTCGTTGGCTCCCATTGCAAGCCTAGTGGCTCGAGGCACTGGCGGCGAACGACGTCCGCCGTCTGCTCGGCCAAGACGCGCATTGGCAAAGTCCAGACCAGGCGGCGTGGCCAGCGTTCGTCCTGACGGTGAACGCGGTGATAGATCCATGCACCGAGCACACCGAGTGTCTTGCCGTACCCTGTTGGGATACGAATCACGCGCGAGCGGGGTGCAGCCTCCTCGCCCAGAGCTCTCTGCCAGTCTCGCGGAGCATGGGTCGTGAACTTCTCAAACCAGCGCGCATACTCGCTCATCGTGCGCTCCTTATCCTCGACAACGGCTCCCACATCTCGCAGCGCCGCAGTTACGCGATCGCCTGAACGGCTCTAACGGGCGAGGCCCTTTTTAAACGACCGGCCCCGACCGCCGCGAGCATCCACTGCAGCCCGTGGCCTACGGCTCGCGCCTCACGCTGCAACCGAATCAAAGCCGAGCCGCGCGATGACTTCAAGCCCCTCGCCGCCTCGCGTCTCAGGATCCTGCGACGACTTCTTTTGCTGACCCCAGGCGCGACCCCGTTCGATCGACACACGGACGTGCCCGGCCGTCTAGCAAAGTGCCCGGGCGAGCATCGCGACCTCTGGTCTGAAGACATGCAGGACGGCTGGTGATCGAAGGACAGCTGACGATCGTCCATCCCTTTGCGCAGTGGGGCAGCTGAGCGCGGCTCATGGTTGCCGCCCGCCGTAGATGCCGAGCCGCGGGTCATCTCACCGGAAGCCCCGGCCGGGCGCCGCAACCTTCTGATAGGCCGCCAACGCGCCGGCTAGCTCCTCGCGCACGCGCTGCCGCAACGCGGCGGGCTCGAGCGCCTCGGCGTGAACGCCCCAGCGCAAGATCCAGCGCAGCGTCTCCTCGAGGCCATACACGCGCGCACAGACGTCGACGGTGCCGTCGGGGCCGCGTTCTACTGCTTGGTTCGGGACGAGCGGCCATTCGGCGAGGAAGCGCGCGACGGGCTTGGCGATCCGGATGCGCACGTCAACGGGCTCCGAAGACCAGACTTTGACCGCCTTCGCGCGTCCGTCCCCCGGCTTTTCGTCGGTCGCTCGGGCCTTGCTGCGCAGCAGCTTGGCGCGTGCGACGCGCGCCACCTTGAAGGTACGTAGGGCGCGGCGGAGCTCGTCCCAGGCGATCAGGTAAGGTTGCTGGTCGACCACCTGGAGGGTCACGGGGTGGACGACGCGATCCCTTCCCTCTTCGTCCTTCGCGCCTCGATAGCGGATCCGGAGCGTGCGTTTCTGAGTCACGCCTTCATGGAGCACGCGCAGCACGTCCGGGTGATGCGCGAGTGCCGGTAGCGCGAGCTCTACGCCCGGCGCCTCGGCGGAAACGTCGCCAGCGCGAGCGAGCATAGCATCGAGCTCGCGCACGAGCTGGCTGCCCTCGACGGACGCGAGGGCGCGCCGCCCGAGCGCGAGCGCGGCGAGCTCGTGAGGCGTCATGGCGCGAGCCGCGAGCGCGCTGACGGCGAGCGCATAGCGCGCTTCGCCGTTGACCGTGTCCACCCGTTGCACGGCATAACCGGCCTCCCGGAGGAGCTCCAGATCGCGATAAACGGTCGCTCGACTCGACTTGGTCGTCCGCACGATCTGCTGAATCGTGCAGCCCTTGCCGGCATTCCCCAACACGCCCACCAGGCGCGCCACACGGCGCGCGCGCTCTTCTCTCGCCACGGCGCAAGCATGACAGGGATACCAGGCACGACTCAATGGCGACGGCGAGCGCGTCGCAGGCTTCCGGTAGCTTCAAGGGTCGCCCGCGTCCTCGCGGCGCGGAGCCCCTACGTGCGCGAGCCGTTTGCCGCGCCTCAAGTGCTGCACGAACGCGCACAAGCGCATCGCCTCGGCGACGCGCTGATTCGGCCAGGCGCGCGACAGCATCACGTCTGCATCGTGGCCGTCGAGCTTCGTTTCATCACCGCAGAGTAAGATGCGGAGTACGCCTTGCAGACTTGGGGCGTCGCGCAGGTGACCGGCGAGCTCCCGCAATTGCTGTGCGTCCGCGGCCAGCGCCGAAATGCGGATGGCCTCTGCGAGCTTCGCGGCGCGCTGCGCCGAGCACGCGGCAATGGGAATCCAGCGCGTGTAGCGTTCGAAGTTGGCGAGGCCCCAACCGAGCGTCTCGTGATCTTCGGAGACGATGAGGACGCACGACGACTGGACAGGCCCGGGCACGCGCAAGAACGGCCCCCGAGCGGCCGCGCCTTTCGCTCCGACCGCGCGCGTGCCAGGCGCGCGCGGTCCGCGATCCCCGTCGCGTATGCGGCGCCCGGCCTCGGCCGCACACGCGTAGGCGCCTTCGCCAGCGCTCCCCTCGATCCATCCGACGTGCTCCTCAGCTCTCGTGAACCCATCCCACATGGCTACAGATCCCTCCGCGTCGACGCGAGCTCATGCGCTCTACAGGGAGAACACGCGCGCCGCAGCCGAGGTCACAATTACGCCGCACGCGTTTTCGCGCGGGCGTTCGATCGCGCCGAGCAGGCCCCCGAATGCACTGGCGAAGCGCGCACATGGACCGCCTGCGCGGAGAGCGACCTGCGCACGCCTGCGGGGGCGGTACGGTAGGGTCTAGCAAGCGATGGTCGATCCGCTCCGTAAGCCAGCCAGCTACGAGGACGTGTCGCGTGCCCCCGACCACACCCTCGCTGAGGTCATCGATGGCGAGCACAGCCCATGCACGTACGCCTTGAGCCGCGGGCTCGCGCCGGGCCGGGCGTCAGCGCGAATCGTCGACGACGGGCGTTCCGAGCCGCCGAATCTCCATCGTCCGACGCAACGCGAGGCTGCACGGCAAGACGTGCTCGCCGCGCCCCGATGCGACGATGTCGGCCACCGCGCTCACGCGCTACACCACACCTTCGATGTCGCCCACCTTGACGCGGTCACCGGGGGAGACGAGCGCGGCGACGTAGTGTCGCGCGATCAGGTGCTCGAACACCCGCGCTCCCCCTAGCGCAAAGGAGAGCGCGAACGCGATCGCGGTCGCGCCGGCGACCATCTGAATCAGGCTCGTCAACAGGCCGAGCTCGAGGCCGAGCTGGTCCAGCGCCACCATGGATGCGAGCGCGATCACGACGCCGTACGCCACCTGCGCGGTGGTCGAAGCGGTGGCGCTGGCTCCCTCCGTGCCGCGGCGCACGAGCCACACGACCACGCCCCGCGCTACCCCGGAGAGC
>CAZYWR010000359.1:0-2741 GCA_964651185.1 uncultured Polyangiales bacterium | reverse complement strand
GTACGCGACGAGCGACCCGCACGCGAGCCCGACGAGCGCGAGCGCGACGAGCGATCCGAGCGCGTGCGCGACGAGCGGCCCGCTCGCCAGCCCGACGAGCGACCCGAGCGCGCTCGCGATGAGCGCTCGGGACGTACACCTGACGAGCGCCGTCCGCGAACCCGCGAGAGCGCTGCGCGTGACGAGCGGCCCGCCGGTCGGGACGAGCGGCCGCGCGGCGTCGCGCGCGACGAGCGCAGCCGTCCGGCACCACGCCTCGAGCGGACTCACGAAAACGAGCCGGCGCGCGAACGCGAGCTCGCGCGGGGCGACGCGCGGGAGCGCGGAGACGAGCTCGGTCGCGAGCGCGCCTACGACCGCGCGCGTGGCTACGAACGCGACGCTCCAACTTACGGGAGCGACGCTGACGGGCGCGACGACCGCGAGCGCGGCTACGCGGACGAAGGAAGCGACGAGCGTAGCGACGGCCTCGGCTACGAAGGGCGATCCGAGCGCGAACTGCGTCCGGCCGAACGGCGCGATTTCGACGCCGGCGAGCGCGTTGACCGCGGCCGCCGCCGTTGAGCTCGCGAAATAACGCCGGTCACCCAGGCGTTGCGGAGGCGTGGGTTGCTTTCGCGCCCCCGCACTCTGTAGAATCCGCCACGTTTCGATGGGCGTCCCAGCCATTGCCATACGAGCGGCAGCTCACGCGACTACGCGAGGCCTCGTTTTGGCCGCGCTGACCGCGCTCGCATGCCTTGCGTTCGCGGGGGCGCACGACCAACCCACGCGCGCGCTCCGACAGATCGCGACCGGCGCAGCGCCCATGAGCCGTGCAGAAAGCACGCCTGCGAGCGCGGAACCCCTCTGGTGCGCGGATCCGAGCTCGCCGCACTGTCTTCCGGCCGTCCCCCACGCGCCGCGCCCGGAGCTGGGAGATCATCTGGACCTGTGGCTGCTGCCGTCCGCGCTCAGCGCGCCGAAGCCCGTGTTTTCGCTGCGAGCCTGGCCGCGGCCGCGCGCTGAAACGCCGCGCGCGCGATCTCACGTCGATCGACTCGAGCGCCCACCGCGCGCCTGAGCGCGCCCGCCGGAACCGCTCGAGCTCAGCTTGGCACCGCGCGGGCGCGCATGGGCGCGCTCGAATGCTCGCGTCCCGGGTATGCCGGTCCGACTTCCAGCCTGAGCTGCAAAACTCGCGCTGAAGTCGGCTCCGCGCCGCTCCGGACGTGCGCAGAAGAGCCGCGCCGCGACGGGCTGCTTTCAACAAATCGTTTCAAACGAGGCTTTCAACGCCGCGGCACGCCGCGGCGAGGGCGCCGTTCGGCAGCGTTCGGGCCGAAGGCGCGCGTGGAGAGGAGAACGCGATGAACAAGGGATCTGCAATCGTAGCGATCGTGATCGCTGCGCTGGCCGGCTTCGTAGTCGGCCAGCTTTCGGCGAAGCACAGCGGCGAGGCGACCATCGCCGACGCGAGCAAGGAGGAGGGTGGCGCCGCCGGCGCCGCCGTGGCCGGCGTGCAGGAGGACGAGCCGGTCGAACGCTTGAAAGTGCCGGTGACGGCGGCGCAGCCGCAAAAGGGGCCCGCAGATGCGCCGGTCACCATCGTCGAATTCAGCGACTTCGAGTGCCCGTTCTGCGGTCGCGTAGAGCCCACGCTCGATCAGCTGCAGAAGGACTACGGCAACAAGATCCGGATCGTGTGGCGCAACCAACCGCTGCCATTCCACCAGAGCGCCATGCCCGCCGCGCAGGCAGCGATGGAAGCCTTCGCCCAAAACAAGGACAAGTTCTGGGCGATGCACAACAAGCTCTTCGCCAACCGCTCGGCGCTCTCGCGGGCCGACCTCGAGAAGTACGCGAGCGAGATCGGGCTGGACATCACGAAATTCAAGACCGCGCTCGACAGCAACAAGCACGAGGCCGAGATCAAGGCTGACCAGGAGCTCGCCGCCAACGTGGGCGCGCGCGGTACGCCGTCGTTCTTCATCAACGGTCGCTCGCTCCGCGGTGCCCAGCCGATCGACAAGTTCAAGGAGATCATCGACGACGAGCTCAAGCGCGTCGACAAGCTCAAAGCCAAGAAGGTCCCCGCCGCGAGCGTGTACGCGACGCTGATGGCAGGCGCGAAGGATAAGGCCGAAGCGCCGTCGCCCTCGCCTTCGGCCCAGGCGGACGACAAGACCGTGTACAAAGTCCCGGTCAGCGAGAAGGATCCGCAGAAGGGGCCCGCCGACGCGCTGGTCACGGTGGTCATCTTCAGCGACTTCCAGTGCCCGTTCTGCTCGCGCGTGGAGCCCACGCTCGCCGCGCTGACGCAGAAGTATGGAAACGACCTGCGCCTCGTGTGGAAGGACAATCCCCTGCCGTTCCATCAGGACGCCACCCCGGCGGCGGTGTTCGCGCGCGAGGCGTTCCAGGAAGGCAAGGACAAGAAGTTCTGGGAAGCGCACGATCTGCTGTTCCAGAACCAGCGGGCGCTCTCGCGGGCCGACCTCGAGAACTATGGCAAGCAGCTCGGGCTGAACGAGAAGAAGCTCAAGGCGGCGCTCGACGGCAGCGCGTACAAGGCCGTGATCGAAGAGGACCAGGGCCTCGCGCGCCAGCTCGGGGCGAGCGGGACGCCGTCGTTTTTCATCAACGGTCGCAGCCTGCGCGGCGCGCAGCCGCAGCCCGCGTTCGAGAAGCTCATCGACGAAGAGCTCGCCAAAGCCAAGGCCAAGGTGGCGAGCGGCACGCCGCGCGCGAAGATCTACGAC
>CAZYWR010000358.1:0-3157 GCA_964651185.1 uncultured Polyangiales bacterium | reverse complement strand
AGAGCGGCAAGCGCGCGCAAAACAAGGCGCGCAATCGCGCGGAGATCCTGGCCGCGGCGCGCGTGGTCTTCGTCGAGATCGGCTACGACGCGGCGAGCATCCGCGACATCGTCGCCCGCACCGATCTCGCGCCCGGCACCTTCTACAACTATTTTCCGGACAAACGTTCGGTGCTCGTCGCGATCGTGCGCGAGTCGGGAGCGGAAGGCGCGCGCCGCGTGCGCGAGGCGCGCGCCGGGGCGACGTCGCTCGAGGAGTTCGTGTACCACGGCTTCCGCGCGTACTTCGAGTTCATCGGCAGCCATGACCGCCTTACCTTCGAGCTGATGCGCCGCAACGCCTCCACGCTCCGCTCGCTCGGACTGGACGAGACCGGGTTTACGCTCGGGTTGGACGAGCTGCGCGCCGATCTCCAGCGCGCGATCGCCTCCGGCCTGGTCCCCGCGATCCCCATCGACTATGCGCCCGCCGCGATCGGCGCGGTCGCGTTCGAAGTCGGCGCACTGATGGTCGCGCGCGAACCGCCGGACATCGAAGGCGCCACGGCCTTCGCGTCCGAGCTGTGCTTGGGCGCGATCGAGCGCCTGTCACGGCTCTCGCAAGCTCCTTCGGCAGGCAAACTCAAGCCTGGCCGCAGCCCGGTGCGGCGCGCAAGCAAAGCGCGCAGGCGCTAAAAGAGCGCCCCTCGATTCTCGAACTCTCTTTTTGGCGTAACCCCTCGAGCCCCGGCGCGAGCGCCACGCCGCTCATGGTAGGCGTTACCGAGAGCTTACTGTTCGCCCGTGCGGAGCGGGGTACTCGTACGCGACCCCCCCGATGCGGCGCTGTGCCGCCGCGCGGCGCGCGTACTCCGCGGGCGTGTCGCCGGTCCAGCGCTTGAATGCGCGGTAAAACGCGCTCGGCTCGGAGAAGTTGAGCAGATCGGACACCTCCTTGGCGCTCGCGCCCAAGCGGCTCAGGGCCTTGCACGCCACGTGACAGCGGGCCTCATCGAACAACGCAGCCAGGCTGGTGCCTTCGGCCGCGAGCATGCGCCGCAGGGTACGCACGCTCATGCCTAGCCGGCGCGCGATGATCGGGGCCTCCGCGTTCGCAAAGTCTTCTGGACATTGCAGCAGCGTCCGCACGCGCGCGCTCACGCTTTGCATGTGGCCTCGTTCGGCCAAGAGCTGGTCCGCAGCGCCGCTCAGCACGTTGCGCATGGTCTCGTCTGCGTGCAGTTGCGGACGGTCGAGGAGCGTGCGGGGAAAGCTCAGCGCGTTGTGCAGTCGCCCAAAGAGCACAGGACAGCCAAAGACCTCGCCGTAGCGCGCCGCGTAGCTCGGCGCCGCGTGCCGAAAATGCACTTCATGGAGATCGCCCCGGCTCTGCGCGAAGTGCACTCCGATGCGAAACGTGATCGCGAGCGCGAGATCGATATAGAAGCCCGCGCTCGGGCCCTCGATAGGCGGCTTGCAGATGAACAGGGCGAGCTCTCCCTCCTCGAGGAGCCGAAATTGGAGCGCATCGGTGAGCAGCACGGCGTAGCGCTGCCACGCGGCGAAGGCCTCTCGGATGGTGCTCTGGGCCAACACCAAATGACCGAGCACCTGCAACATGGATTCCGGCGCGTTCGCGCCGATCGCGAGCCCCAACCCCGGATCGCCCGTGCGCTCCACGGCGTCGCTGACGAGCTGGTCCAACTCCTCGAAGCTCACGTATTGGCGGATATCCGCGATGCGCGCGCGCGGCAGCTTACTCTTATCCAGCACCTCGTCCGGATCGATGCCGCGATTCTGCAGTTCGGAGAGAACGCCGCGCACGACTATGACCGAGACGAACATAGAGCACCTCAGTAAGAGCTATTCTCACGTCTGCTTGGATGCGGAGACTCCGTCGAACATCAGCGCCATCACACCTTGAATCCAGCGCTCGCGCGAAGGACCGCTCAGCCTCGCGACGACGAGCTGCCGGCCGGCCTCGAAGATCATGGCGTTGATGGCGAGCGCCGTGACCGTGGTGTCGAGATCTTGACGGAGGAAGCCCTTGCGCTTGCCGTTCGAGAGGTACGCGTCGGTGACCTGCCCGAGCATCGTCCACAGCCCCTGCAGCTTGTGGTTCATCTCGGCCGAGACGCTCGAGGCCTCGATGAACAGCAGCTTCGTAGCGCGCGGGTTGTCGTGCAGCAGGCCGATCAGCCGCTCCGCGATGCGCTTCACTTGCGCGCGGTAGCTCGCGAGATCGTCGGTGGCGTCGGGCGCTTCGCCGACCAGCGCGCTCCCGATGCGCACGATCACGCCCTGCAACACCTGGTCGAAGATGTGGAGCTTGTTCTCGAAGTAGCGGTACACGGTGCCGTGGCCGATGCGCAGGCGCTTGGCGATGTCGGCGACCGTCGCGTCGCGAAACCCCTTGTCGGCGAACACGTCAAACGCGGCCTCCAGGATGTCGTTGCGGCGCTTGTCGTTGCGCGGATCGGGCGACGGGGTTTCGGCGACCATGCGGAATGACGTATCATTCTCAGCTGCTCGGCCCGCGTCAACACCCATGGCTAGAACACTATTTGGATTTAGGAATCTGGGTTTCCACGGCGGCCCTTCGCGCCCTCGGAATGATGTGTCATTCTCGGGGCCCGCACGGGCGTTTGTCAGGCCCCTCGGGCAACGCGTGCGGCGCGGTCACGGGAGGAGGCGCGCGATGCGGAACCTGCGAGCGATCGTCATCGGTGTACTTCTGCTGGCGCTCTGGCCCGCGCCGTACGGGCGCGGTGCGCGCGCGATCGAGCCGGCGCTCTTGCGCATCGCCACGCTCGCGCCCGCGGGTTCGAGCGGCGAGCGCGTGTTTCGCGCGTTCGATGGCAGCCTGCAAAAGCGCACCGGCGGTCGGTTGAAGACGCGGCTCTACGCGGGCGGCGTGGCGGGCGACGAGCACGACGTGATCCGGAAGATGCGCATCGGTCAGCTCGAAGGCGCGGCGCTCACCTCGATCGGGCTCGCTCAGATCGTGCGCTCGGTGTTGGTGCTGCAGCTCCCCGGCTTATACGAGAACCGCGCGCAGCTCGCGAAGGTGCGCAGCGAGCTCGCGGGCGACTTCACGCGGCAGTTCGAGGCCGCGGGCTACGTGTTGCTCGGCTGGGGCGACGTGGGCGAGCGAAGGCTGTTCAGCCAAAAGCCGATCC
>CAZYWR010000357.1:0-1624 GCA_964651185.1 uncultured Polyangiales bacterium | reverse complement strand
CGCCCATCATCTCGTAGGGCGGTGGCGGCACGAACGTAGCCTTGGCGAGTCCCCCGAGATATGACCAAAAGGTGTGGATCGGCGTGAACTGAAAAAGCGGCGTACCTTCCGGGTAGCAAACACCAACAACCGCTCTTGCAGGAGCGGGGAAGGCACGCCGATGACGAAGGTAGCGAAGAATGAGCTTGGGAGCGAGGGGATCGATGCGACGCTGGACACATTGGCCCGTGAAGGTGCGCGGCGCATGATCGTGGCGGCGCTGGAGGCCGAGGTTGCGGCGTACGTCGAGCACTATCGTGGCGTGCGCGGCGAGGACGGCCGGGCGTCCGTGGTTCGCAACGGGCACGGCAAGCCGCGGCAGGTAACGCTCGGGTCGGGTACCGTGACGATCGAGGCTCCGCGTGTAAACGACAAGCGCGAGGTGGACGGGGAGCGTCAGAAGTTCACGAGCGCGATCCTTCCGCCGTACCTGCGTCGCTCGCAGAACGTCTCGGAACTGCTGCCGGTGCTCTACCTGCGCGGCCTCTCGACGGGGGACTTCCGCGAGGCGTTGCCGGCGCTGCTCGGCGACAACACGTCCGGGCTTTCGCCGAGCGCGATCACGCGCATGGTGTCGGCGTGGTCCGAGGAGCGGCAGGCGTGGAAAAAGCGCTCGCTGGCCGACCGGGACTACGTGTACGTGTGGGCCGACGGGGTTCACTTCGGCGTTCGGCTGGAGGATGAGCGCGTCGCAGTGCTGGTGCTGCTGGGCGCACGGGTTGACGGCACGAAGGAAATCATCGCGATCGAGGATGGGTTCCGAGAGTCGAAGGAGAGCTGGCTAAGCCTTCTGCGTGACCTTCGCGACCGCGGCATGCAGGCTCCCGTCGTGGCCGTGGGCGACGGGGCGCTGGGCTTCTGGGGCGCGCTCAGCGAGGTGTTCCCGGCGACCATCGAGCAGCGCTGCTGGTTTCACAAACTGGGCAACATCTTGGACAAGCTGCCGAAGTCGGTGCAGCCGAAGGCGAAAGGTGCGTTGCACGAGGTCATGAACGCGCCCACGCGCAAGGACGCCCTGAAGGCCATCAAGTCGTTCGTCGCGGACTTCGGCGCCAAGTACCCGAAGGCGGTCGAGTGCCTCACGAAGGACCAAGACGCGCTCCTGGCCTTCTTCGACTTCCCTGCCGAGCACTGGAAGCACCTGCGCACGACCAACCCGATCGAGTCGGCGTTCGCCACCGTCCGCTTGCGCACGCGCGTCACGAAGGGGCCGGGCTCGCGCACCGCCGGGCTCGCCATGGTCTTCAAGCTGCTGCTCACCGCCGAGCAGTCGTGGCGCAAGCTCAACGGCGCCGAGCTCGTTCCGCTCGTGCGAGCGGGGGTCAAGTTCACCGATGGCGTCCGCGTGGAACGTGGAGCCGATGCAGTCGCTACGCGGGCCACCGTGGCCAAGGGAAAGACCAGAACAAAGCAGGTTCAGGACGCGAAGGTCGCCGCTTGATCAGATTCTGATCCACAACACTTGACCATTTCTCGACCAAGGCCCCCGAGACCAAGCGATCACCGACGAGATGCCCTCGGGCGTTGAGCACAATCCGAACTAGGATAAGGCGAAAACTCCTGCGCCGCGATCACCGACGAGATG
>CAZYWR010000356.1:0-1710 GCA_964651185.1 uncultured Polyangiales bacterium | reverse complement strand
ATGAGTCTCCGGCGCGCGGGGGCGCGGACTCGAGCAGTATCACGGCGCGCGCGAACGAAGAATAGTCGCGGCGGTCAGGGTTGATGGCCGACCCGTACCTCCATCGTCGGGTGCTCGCTAGCCAGCCGGCGCAAACGCGAGAGCGACTGCGCATTCTTCAGCTGATCGCCGCTGAACGAGCCGGGTTCGACCCCGTGATCCCAGCCCCAACGTGTGTGGCAGGCATCTCCCGTGAACAGCACCGGCCCGTTCGCGGTGCGCGCGAGATAGGCCGTGCTCCCGGGCGTGTGGCCCGGCACCCAGATCGCCCAGAGCGAGCCGTCGCCAAAGACATCCAGCACGCCATCGAAGCGAGCTACCGAGTCCGGCTTGAAGCCCCACTCTTCGAGCGGCGGTTTGCCCTCGAGCGCGCGGTTGGTGCTGTCCCACACGAACACGTTGAGCAGCGTGCGCGTGCTGGCGTCATCGGGGCCGACGTACACCGGCGTGCTGGCCGGCGCGTCGGGGAGACCCATCACGTGATCGAGGTGCAAGTGCGTCAGGAACACGCCTTTCAGCGGCTCGGACTGCGTCGCGAGCCATTCACCGAGCGGCCTGTGAATCTTCATGCGCTCGAGCTTCATGAACTTGCGTACCAGCGAATTCGGCGGCGCATGCTCGGGATCGTCGCGCAGCGCCTTGTCGACGCCGCTGTCGATCAGAAACAGCCCTTGGCTCGGGTGGCGCAGCGCATGAAAGTAGATCTGGATCGGCTCGTCGCCGTCTTTCAGGCCCGCCGCGCGCGCTTGCGGGTTCTTGAGGTTGATGAGGCCCGCACGGTCGACGATCCAGTCTGCGGACGCCACGGTCTCGAGCGCGATAGGCCCCGGCGTATCGATCACCTCGACGAGCTCCTTCGAGGAGCGCGCGACGCCGAGCTGCGCTGCCTTCGTCGGGTGCGAAGTGACGGTGCAGGCGCTCGCGAGAGCGAAGCTAACGGCGATGCACGCGCGTGTCATGGGAGGGCTCTCCTTGTCTGGGCGCTCGCGCGTGACTCTCGCCCATGTCGGAAAGCGTGGGAAGCCTGGAATGCAGCTACTTGCTCGCGAGGTACGCGCGGTAGCCGCCGAAGCTCGAGATATCGCGCGCGCCCTCGACCGCGTAGCTTTCGCACAGAAAGCCCTTCACGCGTTCGCCATCGTCGGTCTCGATGGTGCCGATCGCGAGGGGCGGGGGCACGAGCGCCATGAGCTCGCCGAGCGCATGCCAGGAGAGATCCCAGAGCTCGATCTCGATGCCGGCCCCGCGCTCCGGCACGCGCACCAGGCCCGGGCGCTCGGGCTGGCTATGGGGCAGGGCGAACAGCCGATAGCGCGGCGCGGTGCGCAGGATGGCGACGTAGCGTGCTCCGCGATCAACGAGCTGTCCGTGCAGCGCGAGGCCGCGCATATGGGCACCCACCACGGCGAGCCGCGCTTCGGACGGCGCTCGGCGGATGGAGTCGTTCGCGTGCCGCAGCGCGGCTTCAGCGCGCAGCTCGCCCGTGAGCGCGGGTCCGTCTGCCTTCGTCGCCGGTGCGGGCCTGCTCGCGTCCGCTTCCGAGGCGCCGGCATACGGCACGTGGCGCTCGCGCCCGCTGCCCGCGTCGGACGCGCGGTGCAGATGATCGGCGAGCGCGTCGAGGGTCGTGTCGCGACCGTGCGGCGCGAGCAGCGAGATGCCGAAGGGAAG
>CAZYWR010000355.1:0-10286 GCA_964651185.1 uncultured Polyangiales bacterium | reverse complement strand
CGGTATTGGCGGTCTTCCCGTCGGTGCCGGCGGCGCTCGCCGGCGGCACGTAACCGGTGGCGGGAGCCGTCGCAGAGCCGGCGGCGTCGCCGGGCCGCGTGACCCCCGTGGTGCCGGTGCCGGTGGCCGGAGCGACCCCGGCGTCCGCGCTGGCTCGCGCGCCTGCGGCGCCCGTCTCGCCCGGGGCCGCGACGCGCGTCGTGACGGTCGAAGCATCTCGTGCCGGCTGACCGATCGCGACGGTGGTGATGAGCATTACCGCACCAACCGTCGACCACAACGCCATCCTTCTCAGCATGCTGGCTCCCCTCTAATCGGATGCGGCCCGCTGGACGATGTCGAAGCGCGTGGTCCCGCGCGACCAGACGGAAGGCCCCCGGAGTCGTCACAACGCCGCACGCCTTAATACCAAGTGCCCCTAAGGTGGTCAACGCACTCCAAGCTGCAAGGGGTGGAGCGTAAAAGGAATTTTGGCAGGGCCAGGGAGGGAGCGCCGGACCCCGCCCGGCGCGCGGCGCCCGCGTACGACGATCGGGGCGGTGTGGAGCGCACGCGGCAATTACCGTGCAAGTAGGTCATTTCACGACGTTTCGACGGCCTGGAAGGAGCAGGCGACCCCAGCGCCGGCGGCGGCGCAGCTGCAGTCCGACGGCGCCCAAAGCCAAGGCTTGGGCGCGTGCGAAATCGTCGACGATCTGGGTCGCGCCCTCGGAGAGCGCCCAGCGCTCGAAGCTCTGCCGCACCAGCGGGGAGGCGCCGGATACGAAGGTCGTCACGCCGATCGTCTCGACCAGCGCGCAGAAGCGCACGATCGCGCGCGCCAGCTCCTCGTCGTCGGGCTCGAGGCGCGAGAGGTCGAGCAGACAGCTGCGGACGTCGTCGCGCAGGAGCTGACGCGAGATGCGCTCCAGCACGGGCGCGAGATCGGCCTCGTCGTGACGCCCTACGAGAAACACCGCCGCGCAACCTGGGCCGAGCTTCACGACCGGCTGACTCGCGGCCGCGCGCTCGCGGAGCTCACGCGTGACGCGTTCGTCGCGAGCCGCCGCGTAACCTTCGACGGCAACCACAGCCAGCTCCGCCACGAGCGTGGCGTCGAGCGTAGCGCCGGCCTCGCGCAGCGCATCGCAGATCGCGTCCGTGATCGCCAAAGGCACGCCGGCGGTCGCCCCGAGCAGCGCCGCGTGCCGGCACAGGAGCGCGTGCAATGCATAGCCTTCGTGCAGCGCGCGCGGCCCCGATGGCGGCGCGAACGCGGTGAACAGCGCGTCGAGCACCGGCTCCGCTTGCTGTTCGAGCTCGGCCGCGAGCGCGCCGTCCTCGCGGAAGCGCGCCGCTCGCTCGTAGCGACCGCGAAAGCTCGCTCGCATCAGCGCGACGGGCGTGCGGCTTTCGTGTCGCTCCGACATGCTGGGGCGCAAACCTTGCCACTGGCGCGCGGGGCTCGCAAAGAACAGGAACCAAGCGCACGCCGCTGCGCGAGCCGGCGCCGTCCACGCACTGTTTCACGCTACGTCGATCGGGCGTTTTTCCACGTTCAATGGTAAAGGGGCCGGATGGCCGCCACCATCTTGGTCGTCGACGACGAACGCAACATTCGCCGGACGTTGCAGATGGTATTGGGGGGCGCGGGGTTCGACACGCTGGAAGCGGGCAGCGCGGAAGAGGCCCTCAAGCTGCTCGAGACGCGCGAGGTCGATCTCGCGATCTTGGATCTGAGACTGCCGCAGATGAATGGGCTCGAGGCGCTCTCTACGATTCGTACCCGTCCCGAGCTCGCGCGCCTGCCCGTGATCGTGATCAGCGGCCATGCCTCCGTGGCCGAGGCGGTCGAGGCCGTCCAGATGGGCGCGACCGACTTCTTCGAGAAGCCGCTCGATCGCGATCGCGTACTCATCAGCGTCCAGAATGCGCTCAAGACTTCGCGGCTGCAGCGCGAGCTCGAACGCCTGCGCGCCGACTCGACGCAGCGCTATCAGATGATCGGCGAGAGCCCCGTCATGCGGCGGCTGTTTGCCGAGATCGAAAAGGTCGCGCCCACCCGCGGGCGCGTGCTGATCACAGGCGAGAGCGGTACGGGCAAGGAATTGATCGCGCGCGCCATCCACATGCTGAGCCCGCGCAAGGACGCTCCTTTCGTGAAGGTGAACTGCGCGGCGATCCCCTCGGAGCTCATCGAGAGCGAATTGTTCGGCTACGAAAAGGGCGCTTTCACCGGGGCCGCTTCGCGCAAGAAGGGCCTCTTCGAGCAGGCGAACGGGGGGACGCTGTTCCTCGACGAGATCGGCGACATGAGCCTGGACGCCCAGGCCAAGGTGTTGCGCGCGCTGCAGAGCGGCGAAATCACGCGGGTCGGCAGCGAGAATACGGTCACGGTTGACGTGCGCATCTTGGCCGCTACGAACCGCGATCTCGAAAGCGCAGTCGCCGAAGGCCGCTTTCGGGAGGACCTCTACTTTCGTCTGAGCGTGGTGCCTTTGCGCAGCCCTTCGCTGCGCGAACGGCGTGAAGATATCCCTGCGCTCGCACTCTCGTTCGCCCGGGCGTTCGCCGGAGAAAACGGCATGCGCGACAAGCCGATCGACGGCGAGGTGCTCGACGCGCTCGCCGAGCGCAGCTGGCCGGGCAACGTGCGCGAGCTGCGAAACGTCGTCGAGCGCATGATGATCTTGAGCGGCGAGCGCGTGACACTGGACGATCTCCCGCCCGAGGGACGGCTCCGGGAGACGGGCGCCTCAGCGGAGCTCCCCGCGAGCCGTCACCAGGCATCTGCCACGGGCAGCGGACCCGAGCCGGCGAACCCGAGTGGTGAGCGACTCACGTTGCGCGAGTTCCGCGACAAGGCCGAAGCGGACTACATCCTGGCCACGTTGAAGGCGTACGACTGGAACATCTCGCGCGCAGCCGTGGTGCTCGGCGTGGAGCGCACCAACCTGCACAAAAAGATGCGCGCCCTCAATATCCGACGCGAAGGCGACTAGAGAGCACGTCAGCCCCGCGGCGTCTCTCCGAGCTTAAAGCGCGACCGCGAGCTTGGCCGAGTCGGGACCGACGAAGCAGCGCTCGAGTTGCGCTTGCAATTGCTCGAATGCGTAGGGCTTCGGCAGAAACCCGATGTCGCCGACCTGGGCGCGCTCGAGCTGGGCGCGTGTGAGGTGGTAGGCGCTCATCAGGATCACCCGCGTGTTCGGGTGGCCAAAGCGCAGGCGGCGCGCCAGCTCCAAGCCGTCGACCCGCGGCATCATCAGGTCGCAGATCACGATATCCACAGGCTGCTCGGCCACGGCCGTCAAGGCATGCTCTCCGTCGGCGGCCTCGACGACGTCGTAGCCCTCCATGCGCAGGCTGATGGAAAGACTCCGACGGTGATTGGCTTCGTCGTCGACGATGAGGATGCGGTGCGACATGGGTGCTGCCCTGAACTGCGGCGGGGGGACGGCGCGCCCTCACGGAGCGCCGCAATGCACACTTAGGGCTTAGCAACCGACGTGCCGCACTGTCGCGCGCAACAATTTCCAAAAACCGCCATGATTTCAGCGGCCAGCACGCGCCAAACTAGCCTTGGCGGGCTTCCCCTTCTGCGATGCTGAAACAGCGATCCCAAATTTGAAGGGCCCTGAAGGCGCTCAACTGGGCCAGGTCACGGCGAGGCGCTTCAACTCGAAGGGGCCGGCAGGCGCTCAACTGGGCCAGGTCACGTTGAGGCGCTTCATTTTGCGCCAGAGGGTCGTGGAGCTCAGGCCGAGCAGCTCGGCGGCGCGCTCCTTGTTGCCGTCGACCTCGCGCAGCATCGCCTCGATGGCCTTGCGTTCCGCCTCGTCGACCACGTCTTGAAGGGAGCGCCCGCTGCTGTCGCTGGCGGACGCCGGCAGACCGCGGGCCGGATCCGCACGTGGACGCGCGAGCTGAACCTCCGGCGGGATGACATCATCGCGCTGGACCACGCCGTTGAGGGCGAGCGCTACTCCTTGCTCGATCATATTCTCGAGCTCGCGGATGTTGCCAGGGAAGTCGTAGCGCAGCAGGTAGTCGAGCACGCCGTCGCCCGCGACCACGTGCCGGTTCATCTTCTTCGAGAATTTGTCGAGGAAGTGCTCCACGAGCTGAGGGATGTCTTCGCGGCGCTCGCGCAGGGGCGGCAAGATGAAGCGGGCGACATTGAGCCGGTAGTAGAGATCCTGGCGGAAGCGCTTCTCCTCGATCGCCAGCTTGAGGTCCTGGTTGGTGGCCGCGACGATGCGCACGTCCACATGGATCGGCTTGTTGTCGCCGAGGCGGCGAATCTCGCCCTCCTGAATCGCGCGCAGCAGCTTGGCCTGGAACGAAGGCGGGGTCTCGGCGATCTCGTCGAAAAAGAAGGTGCCGCCGTTGGCCTCTTCGAACAGCCCCTTGCGCGCGCTCACCGCCCCCGTGAAGGCGCCGCGCACGTGACCGAACAGCTCGCTCTCGAGCAGGGTCTCGCTGATCGCGGCGCAGTTCACCGACACGAACGGGCGGCTCGCTCGCCGTGAGTTGGCGTGCACCGCGCGCGCCACGAGCTCCTTGCCGGTTCCGCTCTCGCCCGTGATGAGCACGGTGGCGTCGGTCGGCGCGATGCGCACGATGCGCGCGAGGACGTCGCGCACGGCGGCCGAGCGGCCGATGATGTTGTCGAACTTGTAGCGCTCACGAAACTCGGCGGCCATCACGCTCATCTCGCCGGCGAGTCGCCGTTGCTCGATGGCCTTCTGTACTTTCAGCAGGAGCTCCTGCTCCGTGAACGGCTTCTGGATGTAGTCCTGCGCGCCGAAGCGCATGGCCTCGACCGCGCTTTCGATCGTGCCGTAGGCCGTCATCACGATCACTTCGGTGAGCTGCGAGACCTCTTTTGCCGCGCGCAGGACGTCGAGCCCGTCGGTGCTGCCCATCTTGAGGTCCGTCAACACCAGGTCGTAAACCTCAGCGGAGAGCCGGTCGACCGCGGCTTCACCGTTTTCTGCCTCGTCGACGTCGTGGCCCGCCCCGCGCAACATCAGCGCCAAGGTCGTGCGCATGTTGCGTTGGTCATCGACGACTAAAAGCTTCGCCATCTCACCCCGCCGAGCTCGTCGAAGCGCGCGGTTCCGCGCGCGAGCAAAACCAAAACACAGTCGAAGCGCGCAGTTCCGCGCGCGCGCGAAACACCATCAGAAAGGCCCACACCCCCGCACGTCGGGCGCATCTAACACACCGAGCTCCCCCGTGCCGGTCTCGGCTGCAGCGTAACACGAGAACGCCGGCGCGCTGGCGCGCTGCTTAGGCTTCAGTGGCAGCGAGCAGCGGCTCGATCGCGCTGCCGATCTCGTCGCGCAGCTCGGCGGGGAAGACGAGACGTGGACGCACCGTACGCTTGTTGCGCAGCTCGCGCAGCAGGAACGAGACGTCGCCGAGCCGCGTCAGTGGCCGATGGCGGCGCGCCACCCAGAGCGCGCTCGCGCGTGGCTCGTGGGGCTCCGCATACGGGATGTCGCTCGGCGCATCGAGCCAGACGTAGAGGTCGCTGCGCAGGCCGCGGCGCGCCGCGATCTCCGCCGCGCGCTCGTGGCAGATGCGCCAGGCATCGGGGGACTCCGCGCGCTCGGGGAACCCTCCTTCGGGGAGCGGGATGGTCTTGGGGAGCGCGCGCGAGAGCAAGCGGCGGCACAGGTCCGCGAGCACGGGATCGCGCGCGCGCTGAAACTCCGCGATACAAGAGGTGAGCGCCGCGTCGTCGAGCTCCAGGTAAGCCTCGAGCGAGGAGGGCTCGCCGCGGGCGTGGTCGCGCAGCAGGCGCGGTGTGCCCGCGCCGGGGCTGCTGCCGTCGCGCAGGAGCTCCGTGGCGCGCGCGAAGATCGCGCGCATCAGCACCTCGGCCGCGCGCACCGCCTTGTGATGATAGACCTGCTGATACATGAAATTGCGCGCTAGGAAAAAGCCCTCGATCGGCGGCAGCCCTTTGCGGCCCTCGATCGTGAGTACGTGCTGGCGCGCGCCGTCCGACTCTTCGATTTCGCCGAAGCTGAGGGCGTGGAGCAGCCAGTCGAGATCGAAGTTGCCGTAGGGCACGCCGGTCATGTGGCTGTCGCGCAGCAGGTAATCGCAGCGGTCCACGTCGACCGGCCCGCTCACGGCGAGACCGAGGTACGCGAGCCGATGGTGGCCGCGCACCAGCTCGGCGACGCGCTCAGGCGTGCCCGCGCCGAGCTCCGTGAGCGCGCGATGGACGCTGCTCGCCGGGTCGAGGATGAGCTCGACCGTCCAAGCCTCGTGCCTGGGCGCGTCGGGAAAGAGCTCCTCGAACAGATGCGAAAATGGGCCGTGGCCGAGGTCGTGCAAGAAGGCACCCGCGAGCGCCTCGTTCCGCGCGGCCGCATCGAGCCGCTGTTCGGGGGGCAGCACGTGCTCGACGGCGGCGATGCGATCGAGCAGCCGCCCCATCACGTGCGCGGTGCCGAGCGCGTGGGCGAAGCGTGAGTGCTCGGCGCCCGGGAACACCAGCGAAGCGAGGCCCAGCTGGCGCACGCGCCGGAGGCGTTGCACCTCACGCGTGCCGATGAGACGTTTGATCACCGCCTCGCGCTCGCCTTCGAAGGCGATGAGACCGTGGACGGGATCACGCAAAATCATCGAGTCCTCACGGTGCGAGCGCCAGCGTGCCGAAGCGCGCGTCGCGCGGGACGACGTATTGGGCGAGCCGCGCCGAAGTCACCGCCACCACGTCTTCGTGCCACAGCGGGATCACCGGCAAGTCGCGCGCGAGCAAGTGCTGCGCCTTGCGATAGGCCTCGACCCGCTGCGCGCGCTCGGGGTGCGAGCGCCCAATCTCCAGCGCTTCGTCGAGCTCAGGGCTGCGGAAGCGCCAACGGTTCGCGCCTTCGCGCTTGCCGGGTATGGGGATATGGTCGCTCGCGAAGAACCAGCTCAGGACGTGCGGCTCGATCACTTCGGGGATCTGCAAGAACGTGAGCTCGAAGCGGCCGCGCGTGAGGTCCGCGAGCAGAGTGGCCGTCTCGCTCGGGCGCACGTCGAGATCGACGCCGACGTCGCGCAGCATGCTGGCGAGCGCGCGCGCGAGCGAGATCACGGCGCGATCGCTGCTCGTGCGCAACGTCAGCGCAAGCCGGAAGCCGTCCGGTCCGGGCGCGTATCCGGCTTCGTCGAGCAGCGCCCGCGCGCGCCCGGGATCGTAGTCGTAACGCGGCGTATCGGCGGCATACGCCCAATGCGAGGGCGCGATCCAGCTCGAGGCGAGCGCGGCGCGGTCAAACAACTTGTAGGCGATCAGGCGTGGGCGATCGACGGCGTGGGCGAGCGCACGGCGCACGCGCAGATCGCGGAGCGCGGCATGTTCGAGGTTCACGCCGATGTAGGTGGTGCCGACCCCAGGCTGGCTGCGAACGCGAAAGCCGGGTCGCTCGAAGAGCGGCAAGAGCAGCTGCGGAATGGTGTTGAGCGCCAGGTCGCCGGCGCCTGCCAGCATGCGCAGCGCGCGCGTGTTGTCGTCGTGGATGACGAGTAGCTGAAGCTCGCGATGGAGGACCGGACGTGCGTGGTAGTGGGGGTTCTCGCGCAGGCGCAGCATGCCCGGTTGGCGCGCGCTGAGCACGTAGGGGCCGGCGCCGACGGGCAGACGGCCCGGCGTGGCAGGCTCGAGCGCGTCTTCTGCGCGCAAAATCGGGATCTCGAGGTCGGTGAGAAAGGTGGCGTGCGGCGCATCGAGCTCGAACACCAGCTCGCGCGGATTCACCGCTTCGACCTTGCGAATGCGCGCGTAGGTGCTCATGAAGCGGCTCTTCACCCGAGGATCGACCAAACCGCGGAACGTGGCGACCACGTCGGTCGCGTCGAGCGCGCTGCCATCTGCGAAAGTGAGCCCCGCCCGCAACGTGACACGATAGCGGGTCGGCCCCTCGATTTGCACGCTTTGCGCGAGGTCGGGGATCGGCTCCAAGGTGCGTGGGTGAAGGCGGACCAGCGACGCGTGCAACAGACGCGTGACCTTGAGCCCGTACGCATCGCCCACGAACCGGGGATCGAGTTGCTCGGGCTCGCGCGGCAAGATCACCACCAGCGCCTGGGCCGGTGCATGGTGCGGGTGCCTGGTGCACGCGCACAGAGCGAGCGCCGCCAGCGCGAGCGCCGGGCACGCGAAACGGAGCGCGCGGCCGCGCGCGAACCGCGGCGCATATTGATCGAATCTGCGCGCCGAGCGAATACTCTCGGCCGCATGCTTCCACGTCACGGTGCCCTCTTCCTCTCGCTGTTCGCGCTCGCGTTCGGGCGGTCGGTCGCGCCCGCCCGCGCCGACGCACCTGCCCTGCAGACGAAGGAACAGCTGGCGAGCCGGCTTGCGGAGTTGGTCGAGAAATCGGGTCTCAGCGAGGGCATGGGAGCGGTGGTAGCCGATGCCTGGAGCGGGGAGCGACTGTACACGCTCAACCCCGAAACACCACGCAATCCTGCGTCGAACATGAAACTGGTCACGGCGGCCACTGCGCTGGTCGAGCTTTCGCCGGAACATCGCCTGCGGACGAGCGTAGCGGGTGCCGTCGATCGCGCCGGCCGAGTGCCCGCGCTGGTACTGCGCGGCGAGGGCGATCCCTCACTCGCCTTCGAGGACCTGCTCGGGATGGCGCGACGGCTCGCGGATCTCGGCGTGCGTGAGGTCGAAGAGATCCTGGTCGATGGAAGTTACTTCGACGAGCAGATCTTGCCGCCGGCGTTCGAGCAGCAGCCGCGCGAGATCGCCTCGTTCCGCGCCGCCGTCGCGGCGGTCTCGGTCGATCGCAATGCCTATGAGCTGCGCGTGGCGCCAGGGGCGGCACCCGAGACACCGGCGCGCGTGGTGCTGCGCTGTCCCGATCACTTCGCGCTCGAGTCGGCGGTCACGACCAGCGCGACCGGCACGCCGAACATCGTCGCCGAGCAAAAGCAGCGCGGCGACGAGCTTGGGCTGCGGCTCACGGGCAGGGTGCCGCTGACGGTGCGCGGCGTCGGTTACGAGCGGCGCATCGAATCGCCCCTTCCCTATGCCGGCCACTGCCTCAAGGCCGCGCTGCGCTCGCAGGCGATCTCGGGGCCCATGCGCGTGCGCGTCGGTCGTATGGAGGGCAGCCCGCCGGTGCTGATCCTGCACGAGTCCGCGCCGCTGTCGGCGCTGCTTTCTCGCGTGGGCAAGAGCAGCGACAACTTCTACGCCGAGATGTTGCTCAAGGTCGTGGGCGCGGAGAGCTCGCATCGACAAGGCAGCTCCGCGCTCGGCATCACGCGCGCGCGTGCGCTGCTCGGGCGAGCCGGCGTCGCGCCGGGCGCAGTCACGATGGTGAACGGCTCTGGGCTGTTCAAGGGTGGCGCGCTGACGCCCGACGCACTCGTGAAGCTGCTCGCGTACGTGTACCGCGACCCCGCCTTGCGCCCGGAGTACGTGACGCAGCTGGCCGTCGCGGGCAAAGATGGGACGTTGGCCGCGCGCCTCACCGACCTCAAGCGTGAGCGCGTGGTGCGCGCGAAGACCGGCACGCTCGACGACACGATCGCGCTGAGCGGCTACGTGCTCGGTCCCAACGGGGAGCGCGCGCTCGCGTTCAGCTTCTTGCTCAACGGCGTCTCGGGCAAGCAGCGCCTCGCGCGCGACTTGGCCGACGACATGGTACGCGCGCTGGTCGCCTTTATGTATCCTTGAACGAGCCAGGCCGTGGCGGCACACCCGGCTACGGCATTCGCCGATCGTTCGAGGCCTCAGTCCTTGAGCTGCTTGCGGATCTTGCCCAGGGCCTGCTCCTGCAACTGGCGGATACGCTCGCGCGACAGGTTGTACTTGTCGCCGATCTCCTTGAGCGTGAGCTCCTCCTCATCATCGAGGCCGAAGCGCCAGCGCAGGATGCGGGCCTCCATGGGGGAAAGCGTCGAGAGCAAGCGCTGCACCTCGTCGCTCCAGGCCTGCTGAACCAAGGTCTCGTGCGGCGATGGAATGCTCTCGCTCTCGAGGAAGTCGACGAACTTACGGCCGTCCTCGTCATTGACGGGCCGATCGAGCGAGAACGGGGTCTCCGCCCAGTAGCCCTGCATCTTCTCGAGCTTGTCTTCCGCGATGCCGGTCTCCTTGGCCAGCTCTTCGGTGCTCGGTTCATGACCGCTGCGCGAGCTCAGAGCCTGCGTGGCCTTCTGCACGCGGTTGAACGTGTCGAGCATGTGCACCGGGATGCGCACCGCACGACCCTTGTCCGCGAGCGCGCGGCTGATGGCGTGACGAATCCACCACGACGCGTAGGTGCTGAAGCGATAGCCAC
>CAZYWR010000354.1:0-1600 GCA_964651185.1 uncultured Polyangiales bacterium | reverse complement strand
AAGCTGCGCGAGGAAAACATCTTGGTCCCCCTCGGCATGATCACCACGGAGGGCACGCCCGAGATGCGCGCGAAAGCGGCGCAAGCGGGCGCGTCGTTCTTAATTCAAAAGCCGTTCACGCCCGAAGAGCTCGCGCGTGCGGTCGGCACGGTGCTCAAGTGAAACAGCGGCTGGTCAGGCGGCGAGGTAGATGTTCATGCCGCCGGCCGGGTAGCCCTGGACGGTGACCTGCAAGCAGACTTTCGTCTTGGCCTTCTTGGTGAGATCCTGAGTCGGACCTTCTACGCCGGTCTTCGTCTGCTTGATATCACGTAAGATGGTGCGCCGCCCGATCGCGCCCGTGGTCAACACGGTGAGCACGTTGGCGACTTCGTGGTAGTTGCCGAGCAGATCTTCGTCGAGCAGCTGCCCGCGGCGCATGAGATCTTGTACCGCACCGGCCGGGATCTTCGAGAGCGCCGCGCCCATGGAGCCGGCGGCCGCCATGTCGGCGAGGATCACGCACACCAGTGCGCCCGCTTCGTCGACGATATCCGCGTAGACCTGCGGCGCCTTGAGCTCCTGCGCTGGGAGCTTCTTCACGGTGACATGGGTGCCGAGCAGGCTGTGAACATGCTTGGTCACGCCTTCGGGCGTGATGGGTTGCGGTGTGGCCATGTCTATCGATCCTTACTGGCGCGCGCGTCCGCGCAGCTTCGCTCCGACCCAGGATGGGTAGCGAGGCGCTCCGGCCCCCGACGCCGCCGCCGGCTATCTTCCCCAATATCTTGTGCGCCGCGCAACAGGGACCTCGTCTGCTGCGGCGTGCCCCGCGACTAAAGATTCGTCAGGACTGACCGTTACAAGCGATGCAGGCGCTTCTGTGTCGTGCCGCCCGTTTCAACCGTCCGGGGATGCCCAACGCGATGTCGATGATTTCCTATCCGCCTCCGCCTCCGAAACAAAAGAAGAATGGTCAGAGCGGCCAGCGCTCGAAGGACATGGCGCCGGAGGAGCCAGGCCCGGCGCGCGAACACGAAGACGAGCAAGAAAACACGGCTGAGCTCGCCGAGCTGCGCGCGGCGCTCCGGGCGCTGACGAGCGGACAGGCGCTGCTCGAGCTGGGGCTCGACGGCTTCATCCGCTTCGTGAGCGAGCAGTTTACGGTGCTCTCGGGCTTCACCGACCAGGAGCTCCTGGGCAAGCATTTCTCGATGCTGTTCGATCCCAGCATCTTCGCGCGCCCCGAGTACCGCGCCTTCTGGTCCGATCTCACGGCCGGAAAGACGCGCTCGGATCTGCTCAAGCAGTACGGCAAGTTCGGCCGCGAGCACTGGGTGCGCGCGAGCTTTTATCCCGTGCTCGACGCCCAGCGCAGCGCGCAGAAGGTGATCGCGGTGTTCGCGGACGTGAGCGAGTCGATGGGGCGCGAGGCAGAGTCGCGCGAGAAGGCCGAGGCGCTCTCGCGCGCGGTGGCGCTCGCCGAGTTCGATCTCGAGGGCGCGCTGCTGAGCGCGAACAAGGGCATGCTCGACTTGGTCGGCTACCGCCTCGAAGAGCTCCTGAGCAAGCAGCACGACGCGCTCGTGATCGAGCGAGCGAGCAGGGAGCTGTGGGAAGA
>CAZYWR010000353.1:0-4846 GCA_964651185.1 uncultured Polyangiales bacterium | reverse complement strand
GCCGCAATTCGAAGGTGCCGCGAAGGCGCGCGAGCGCGCGCGTCCGAGCCACCATGACCCGCTGTCGCCGCGCGAAGGACAGATCGCGCACGAGGCGCTGTAGTCGTGGCCGCGCAGCAGCCGAAGGGCGGCGGCATCATCGAAGGCATCAACGTCACGCCGCTGGTCGACATCACGTTGGTGCTGCTCATCATCTTCATCGTGACGGCGAAGATGGTGGTGGCGCCGGCGGTACCGCTCGATTTGCCGCAGGCCTCGCAAGGCGAAGAAGTGCAGACGATCTTTGCCGTGGCGATCGCGAAAGACGGCGCGCTCTCGATCGACGGTAAGCCGACCGCGCCCGAGCAGCTCGGCCTGCGCGCGCAGGAGGCGCTCGCCAAAGATCGAGAGTTGCGCGCGGTCATCCACGCGGACGGCGACGTCCCGCATCGGCGCGTGGTCGACGTGCTCGATCGGCTCAAGGCGGCGGGCCTCACGCGCGTCGCCTTCGGCACCGTACAGCGCGCTGCACCGAGCGACGGCTCGTCGCCGTGAGCGACGAGAGCGCGCGGCCGAAGCTGTACGAAGTCGTGCTCGGCGCGAACGGACGCATGCCGAGACACTTCGCCTATGCGGGCGCGCTCGCACTGACGCTACACGTGGGCGGCGGGGCGGCGGTGCTGACGCTCGGCGGCGAACACGCGCCGATCGAGAAGCGGAGGAGCCAGCCGCTCGTGGTGTTCGAGCACGTGGTGGAGCTCGAGGCGCCACCGCCGCCGAAAATCGAGCCGCCGCCTCAAGAAGCGCCGCCGCCGCGTGCGAAAGCCAAGGCCGTGCCGCCGCCGGTCGCACCCGCGCCGGAGCCCGTCGCGGAAACACCGCCTCCGCAACCCGAAGCGCCGGAGCCACCGCCTGAAGCTCCACCGAGTGAACCCCCGCCCGCCGCACAAGCCGGGCAAGTGGTGGCTGCCGAAACGAACAGCCCTGCGAGCTTTCAGGTCGTGACCGGTACCGGCAACAGCTACGCGGGCGGCACCACCATCTCGCAGGGCACGGGCAGCAAAGCCAACCACACCGGTCAAATCGGGATCGGCGAAGGCAACGGTCTGAGCCGCGCGCGCGCCGCGCAGCTGCGCTCGCGCAATTGGCCGTGCGGCTGGCCGCCCGAAGCGGAAGACCTCGACATCGAAGAGAGCTATGCGACCATCCGCGCCGCAGTGCGAGCGGACGGTTCGCTCGGCGACGTCGAAGTTCTGTCCGATCCCGGACACGGCTTCGGCAAGCGGGCCGTATGGTGCGCGCGCACGAGAGTCAAGTTCGATCCCGCGCTCGACGCCGCGGGCCGCGCGATCGACGGCACCACACCGCCGCTACGCGTGCACTTCGTGCGCGAAGAGTAAGGTTTAGGTTTCGCCTTCGGCAGCACGGGCCGTAGGGACCGTCTCGTTCGCGCCGAACCGAGACACTCCTGGAGTGCACGGCGCCGTCACGCACATTGCGTGTTGCGCGACCGCGCTCTGGTGGCCACCTCTCTCGCTGCTGGCAATCCTACAAGGCGGCCGAACTCACATGGCGCGATCTCCTCGACACGACGAAGCTCGCCAAAGCCCTGCACGGAGCTCGTCTGCGCACGCGCGGCCCGCGACCGGCGCGACGTCCCCGCTCGCTCCGCCGCGCGCAGAAGTACGCTTCGATCGCAGGCTGTTGATGAAAGGCCTGGCGTCCGGGTTTGTGTTCGCCGGTTGCGCCGGTGCCCACGCGCGCGGCGGCACGTCCGAGCACGGCGAGAACGCGAAAGAAGCAGAGGTCACGCCCGGCGAAGATTTGATGCAAGAGCACGGCGTGCTCTACCGCGTGCTGCTCATCTACGACGCAGCCGCGCGCCGCATCGAGAGCAACGAACCCGTCGATCTGACGGTCATCGCGAACGCGGCGGGCATCGTCCGACGCTTCATCGAGGACTACCACGAGAAGTCCGAAGAGCAGTACGTGTTCCCGCGGCTCGAGGCGGCGCAGCGCGAGACCGTGCTCGTCTCCGTGTTACGCCAGCAGCACGAGCGTGGACGCCAGCTCACCGCAGACGTGATGCGCCTGGCCGCCAGCGGCGATCGCGCCGCCCTAGCGCGGCCTTTGCGCGCGTTCGCGACCTTCACGCCGGCGTGAGGCGTCCGCGCGGGCTGAGCGACCGTGCAGCCGAGGTGCTTCGTGAGCCCCTCACCAACTCGTTCAAATCGCCGACCGCAGAGTCGCTCGCAAGCTTCAGGCGAAGCTGCCCAAGAAATCGCCCTTCGTGAGGATCGCGCGACACGTAGAGCCGCGCGCTCGACATACGGACGCACGCGCGGCTTCAGCCCGGAGCGCGTCACTAGATCCACGCGCCTTCCTAGGCGCTCCTCGAGCTCGAACTTCAGCTCCATGAACGCGGTGAACGACGGCGATCGCTCGAAGGAGACGAGCACATCGACATCGCTCTCCTCACCGGCTTCATCGCGTGCGACGGAACGCTCCACCGGCGCGAGCGGCCGCGTCGGGTTGCGCGCCCGACATGGTAAATCTGCTCAGCGACAAGTACGTCCGCGCGGGCAAGCTGCCGAGCGAGCTGAAGGCTCGGCGATACTGGCGCACGCGGGTAGACCCCATTGCGCCGGAGAACCTGGCGCCTCCACGTGCGTGCGCTCAGGTCTGCGAGCCGGTCGCGCTGCATGCGGTCGTGATGCGCGCGCAGGCGTCGGCGGGGGCGCCGGGGGTGGCGCAGAGTTCGCCGGCCTTTTGGCAGAGCTCGGAGATGCGGCTTTCGAAGCTCGAAGTGACGCACTGTTTGTGGGCGTCCGCCGCGGCTGCGGGGTCGCGGCCGTGGGCGAGGTCGGCGGCGGCGTGGTCGCGGCAGCTGCCCATCGCGTCGTCGGCGACGCCGATCGGGCGACAGGCGTCCGCATGGTCGGGTGCCGATGCGCCAGGGAAGCCTCCGTCCGCGCGTAGCTTGGGGCCGTGGTCTTGTCGCGGATCCGGCCCGCCGTCGCACGCGCGCCCCGGATCTCGATCGCCGTGTTCGTCGTGATCATCGCGACCACGATCACCGCGATCGTCGGGTTCGCCTGGACCGCGCATGTGGGCGCCGCCGTCGCGATCCATCATGGGGCGGAGCGTGAGCGCCGGGCCGCCGTCGTGCTCGCGAGGGGGCTTTACGCCGCCGGCATCGCCGCAGCTCGCCGGTGCGGGCGCTTGGGCGGGCAGGCAGTCCTTGAGCGCCGCGCGGCAGCTGTCGCTCGAGGCGCCGGCGGCCTGCTCACACGTGCGATACGTGTCGAAGCACGCCTGGGCCTCGCTTTGGGCCATCGCGAGACTGCCTTTCGCCGCATTCAAGTCCGCTTCGGTGTTGGCGACCTCGGCGCTGCTGTCGCCGATGCTCGGGTCGGAGTGACCGTTGCTACAGGCGCTGGCGAGGCGCGCCAACGTCATCAACGCGATCCCCGTCGCGCCCGTCACGTACCAAGACTTTTCTACGATCGACATGCTCGTTGCTCCCCGTGAAAACCGGGTGCGCGCCGCACCGGGTCTGCCCAATCACCGACGGGCTTCGCTGGGGACGTGGGGCGCTCGAGCAAAAAAGGATCACGGCTTCGTTACTTTTCTTTGCTGACCGGCGTCGAAGTGTTTGGGGCTAATTTGTACATTCAGCAGCGCGCACGTAGAGCTGCTCCGAGCGGAGCGCCAAGCACAGGTCGACGCAAGTGCCGTCCCCGTCCGTGCCCGAGCTCGGTCCAGGACCGCCGCCCATTCCGCCTCCACCCATGCTGCCGCCGCCGCACAGATTGAAGCGGTCTCCGCCCTGAAGCTGGCCACATTCAGAAGGAAGGACCCAGCACTTGCCCTTGATGTCGGGCGGGCAGCCTGCGGCGTCGGGATGCACCAGTTTTCCGCAATAGGCGCGCGCGCCCAGCGCGGGCGGACAGGAGAGTCCCTCCGGACCGCCGCATAGCAGCGGCCGTTCGCACTCGCCGGCAAAGCGAAGCGACTGGCCGTTGGCGGAGAGTAAGCACGGGTTGAAGTAGTTGAGGCCGTCGCACCCGCAGACTGGTTCCAGATGCGAGTCGCATGCGCTCTGACGCGCCACGCACCTGCCTTCATGCTCGCCACAGGGTTGCTTTTGGCAGAGCTCGGTGTAGTCGCAGTCGTCGTTGGTGGTGCACGGCTTTTCCGAGTCGTCTTGGCCACTGTCAGACGTGCCCGCGTCGCCGTCTGGCGGACCTCCGTCGGCCACGTACTTGGCGATCGGCAGCGTGTCGACCGCGCAGGCCGGCAGCGCGAGGGCGCACGCGATCAGGAAGGTCTTCATCACTGCCGTCCCTTCGCGGGCGCACGCTGGCTCGACCAACTCCACTCGACTCCCAAGCTGGCGTAAGGACGCGCGCGGGCGCTTTGGAAGAAGGTCACGCGCGCGCTTTCACCGAAAATCTGCCAGGCGGCCGGTCTCGCGTCGATGTCGACCCCGAGCTCGCCGATCAACGCGAACGCCGCCGCCCAGGCGAAGCGCGCACCGAGCGCGGCGCTGAAGATGGGATCCACGCGCCGCATCGCGGGAGCGCGCTCGAGCTCGGGAGGGCTCCTCGTGGGCTGCATCGAAAGGACGTCGAAGCCAGCGCCCAAGGCGGCGCGCAGCGCCCAGCGCGCGCCACGGTACGGCTCCATGCGCGCGTACGCGCGCACCGGCACGAGCAAGAAATTCGCCTGGACGCCGTCCTTTTCGATGTGCACGGGCAACGTAGAACCGCCCAGCAAGACGAGCGCGGGCGCAAAGCGCGCCGGGAACACGAGCGCCGCGGCGCCGTCGAAGCGCGCGGCGAATTGCGCGGCCGCCAGCAGGACG
>CAZYWR010000352.1:0-1734 GCA_964651185.1 uncultured Polyangiales bacterium | reverse complement strand
GATCAGGCCGACGCGTACAAGGCGAGCGCCGCGAGCGGACTCACGATCGAGCGTGCGGGCGTCGGGGGGCAGGGCGGCCGCGGCGGCTTTTCGCCCGGAGCTTCCGGGCAGTCGGGCACTGCCGGCAATGCCGAGCCCGTCCCCTGAGTATCCGAGCCCGATTCCGCGGGGCGACGATCGATGGTCGCGCGACCGCTCACGAGCGCAGCCGGAGAACGAGCCATGCCTGAAACGCCCGCGGCGGCTATACCTCGGCTCCTATGTTGCCGTTGCAAGCTCTCACGCCCGCGCGCCTCGCCGACGCGCTCGCGCTCGCGCCGGCAGAAGCTCGTAAGGTGCACGCGGCGGTGCAGCGGGAAGAGTACGGACGCCGTCCGCTCCAGGGCGTGCGCCGCGAAAGTCTGGCGCGCTTGCGCGCGAGCGCCGCGCTACCCCAACTCGAGCTCGCGCGCGAACGGGCAAGCCAAGTCGACGCCTTCGTGAAGTACGCGCTGCGCACGCACGACGGCCACGTGATCGAGAGCGTGCGCATCCCGCTCGAGAAGCCGGGCCGCTTCTCGGTCTGTGTAAGCTCGCAGGTGGGGTGCGCGCTCGCCTGCCGCTTCTGCGCGACAGGCCGCATGGGCCTGACGCGAAACCTCGAGACGTGGGAGATCGTCGAGCAAGTCCGCACCGTGCGCCGCCACCTATCTAGCGGACGCGTCCATGGCGTGGTGTTTCAAGGCATGGGCGAGCCGCTCGCGAACCTCGAACGCGTGCTCGAGGCCATCGCGGTCTTCAAGGAACCGTGCGGATTGGCGATCGATGCGCGCAACATCACCGTGTGCACATCGGGCCTTCCGCACGGAATCCGGCGCCTCGCGCGGGCGGCTCCCAAGGTGCGCCTCGCGCTCTCGATCGGCAGCGTACAACAGGACAAGCGCAAAGCCTTAATGCCCATCGCCGAGGCGCATCCCTTCGACGAGGTGCTCGAGGCGGTGGCCGAGCACGCTCAGCTCACCGGGCTGGCGCCGCTGTGGGCCGTGACTCCGCTCGCATTCGTGAACGACAGCTTCGAAGATGGCGCGGCGTTGGGCGAGGCCGCACGGCAGTTCTGGCAGCGTACCGGCGTCCGCCCGCGCATCAGCGTCATCCCCTACAATTCGATCGACGCCGCGGCCGATCCCTTCGCGCGCGCCGACGACGAGCGCCAGCGCGCGTTTGCGCGCGGCGTCGAGTCGACGGGCTACCGCACGCATCAGCGCTACAGCGGCGGCGGCGACGTCCAGGCCGCGTGCGGCCAGCTGGCCGCGCGTTGAAATGCCTGCGCTCGCGCCGCTCGCCGCTTTACGCGCGTCGTGGCGGCTGTTCTGGGCGCGTCCTGTGACCACGCTCGGTCTGGCGGCCGCCCTCCTCACCTCGCTATTCGCCGTGTGCTGCGGCCTCGGCGTGCTCGCGGCGCCCTGGTTTTTGTGCGAGCTGACCGCGGTCTACATCTCGAGCGCGACGGGTCGCGCGACGCAGCGCACGCGTGCCTGGGTGTGGGCGGGCCTCGTGCAGATGGCTGCCGTGGCCGTGCTCAGCTCGCTCGCGCTTTTGACCATGCTCGCGCTCGGGCCCGACGTAGTCGCGGGCGCACCCGCGGCGCCCGAGGCGCATTTGCGCGAGAGCCTGGGACTTCTGTTCGCAGCGGGCGCTTTGGCCCTGGCGCTGCTCGTGCATTTCGAGCTCGCGCCGGCGATCCTGATCGACCAG
>CAZYWR010000351.1:0-1648 GCA_964651185.1 uncultured Polyangiales bacterium | reverse complement strand
GAGCGCTCTTGCGAGAACGGGCGGATGAGTACCTGGACACACCCGACTTGCCGCTGCGCATGCAGCGCGGCGGCTGGGTGGAGTGCCTGCGGGAGCGGCTCGCTCTGCGCGGCTTCGACGGCACGCCGCGCAGCGCGGCGCTGGACGACTGATGCGGGCCGCCGAGCCGCGGCCGCGCGTCGGCGTCACCGGACCGGACCGAGGGGGCTGGCCCGCCTGGATCTTCAGCTGGCTGGCGCTGTACCGAGCGGGCGCGTTCCCGTTGCGCCTGACCCCGTCGCGCAAGTTCGACATATCGGCGCTCGATGGTCTGGTGATCGGAGGCGGCGCCGACGTGAGCGAGCCGCTGCCGGAGGCGCCGCTCGAGCCCGCGCCGCCGCCTTCGCGGGTGCGCTGGCCGCGCCGCCTGATCGATCTGATCCTCGCCCCGCTCGTGCTGCTCGTCCGCTTGCTGGCCGCCACCCGAGCGCACGGGAAAGATCCTGCGCGCGATCAGCTCGAGCTCTCGCTGCTCGAGCGCGCGCGCGAGTACGACCTGCCCGTGTTGGGGATCTGCCGCGGCGCGCAGCTGATGAACTTGGCCGAGGGCGGGACGTTACTCCACGACGTCGACACGCTCTATCACGAGCGGCCGCAGCTCTATACGGTGCTGCCGCGGCGGGAAGTGCAGATCGCGGCTGAAAGCCGCCTCCGGTGCATCGTCGGGCGCGCCACGCTGCTGGTGAACAGCTTGCATTTTCATGCCGTGCGCGAACCAGGCCGAGGGCTCCGCATCGTCGCGCGTGAGCCGAGCGGCGTGCCGCAAGCCATCGAACACGTGTCGCGTCGCTTCTGGCTCGGCGTGCAGTGGCATCCCGAATACCTGCCGCAGCAACAATCCCATCAGCGGCTCTTCGTCGCGCTCACCGAAGCGGCGCGTGAGCACTCCCAGAGCATGGGCGCGGAGATCGCTGCCGCGGACGCGAGCGAGCAGCCGCAAGCGCGCTGAGGGCGCGGCGCCGCGCCGCCGTGGGCGCTGAGATGTGCGCGCGGCGCGGCTGCACTGCGGCGCGAGAACGCCTCACTTCACCGCGCGCGTGCGCCCGCAAAGGCGTTGCTTCCAGGCTGTTTCGAGCGGGCACGTCCGTTGCAGTCCGTACTCACGTCGAGGAGGTCCGACAGCATGCCCAGCAACCCACAGCAGCATTCGTCTGCGCAGCGTCCGGCGGAGGCCGCCTCCAAAGTTGTAGAGCGGCTCGAGAAGACCGCGGAGCAGACCGCGAGTTCGGCGGTCGAACATGTACGCCAGGCGCGCGAACGCACGCAGTCCGGCATCGAACAGCAGCGCGCGCAGATGGCGGAGCGTATCCGCAGGTTCGGGGGCGCTCTGCGCTCGAGCAGCGAGAGCCTGAGCGCGGAGGATCCCTTCGCACGGCACCTGCTCGAGGTCGTGAGCGAGCGCGTCGAGCGCGCGGCCTCGTACGTCGATCAGGCGAGCCCGGGGGCGCTCGCCGAGGACTTGCAGGGATTCGCCCGGCGGCGTCCAGGCGTGTTCTTCGGCGGCGCGTTCTTGGCGGGCCTCGCGTTGGGCCGCTTCGCCAAGAGTACGGCGGGAGCCGGCCTGCAGAGCGAATCCGAAGACGATGATTGGCGCGAGCCGGAGCGCGGC
>CAZYWR010000350.1:0-3617 GCA_964651185.1 uncultured Polyangiales bacterium | reverse complement strand
ATGAATCACCGTCAGGAAAGCGTGGTTTGTGGGTCTGAGTCTTTGGGGTGCTCGAGTTCGAGCGCCGCGCGCCGAGTCTTGAGCCAGCCGCGCAACCGCGCGACCGACCCGAAATGCTGGACGAGCTCGCGCAGCATCATCTCGGTGAGGGTGTCGAGCGGGAGCTGCGTCGGAGCGCCGTCGTGATCGGATAGGTATTTCGCCACCGCAGGGTACTCGACGTCGATGCGCGGGCCGTCGCAGGCGGGCGAGAGCTGCCCCTTGCAGGCCTTCGTGATTGCCGCGGGCGAAACGCGGGCCAGCCGAGCGAGGTCGGAGCGGGAAATCAGGCGTCGGTGGCTCTCTTGGGTCATAGGTTCAAGGTTCAAAGGTTCAAAGTGGGTCCGAGATCCGAATTTGCGAAAAGGGGGCAGTCGCCAATCAAAAGCGCACCCCATACCCCCATGCCGCGCAGTACCTTTTGTTTTTGCAACAGAATTGCATGTGTGAACGTGAGGCACACCAGCCCTTACCCCATCACCACGGGAACCTGTACTCGGGGAATACGATCTGAGGAGCGGGAGGCGGATCGTTCGGGAACGCCGCGACGTACTCAGCTCGCGTCGCCTCGAACGTACTGCCGTCACGGATACGCGCGTGCGCGATCGTGTAGTCACCAGCCGCGGCTCCTAGGTCCAGGATCGAGAACACTCGGACCTGCTCCCACCCGAGGCACACGCCGTAGAGCACCTGTGCCTCCACGGTCGGCAAGTTGCCGGCATACTTTTTCGCGATCCCGGGCTTGAGTGCGTAGAGCTCATCGAACGTCATGGGTGATCTCCCTCAGGCCGCGCTGTGGACGCGGACCTTGCCCTTCTCGACCATCAGCCATTTGCCGGCGACGGGCTCCTCCTCCTCGCCGGTCTTCGACGCGGTCTTGCCGGCGCGCGCAGCACCATCGGCGGCGCCCGCGACCGAGTCGCTGTCCATCTGGCGGAGCTGACGGTCACGGCGATTGATGGCCATGGTCATGTACTGCGTCTGCATTGTCTGATTCATCGGGGTGCCGTCTTTGATGGCCGTGAGAGCGGTCGGAATGGCGCCGCTCTGCTCTCCGGCGATGACGTGCGCCGTCACGCGGTCGCGCTCGAGGGCGACGCCCTCCTGCACGAGCTGCGCGGCTGCCCCTGGAAACTGCGCCCTGATTTCGTCTGCCGTCATCATGACCTTGCTACCTTTCGCGGCGCCAGCAGCGCCCGCAGATTGCCTGAGTGTCTGCGCCGGCTTGTTGCTGGCGACTGAGTCGATCATTCCGCGTTTCAGCGCTTCGCCCGCGAGGAGCGTGGCGCCTCGCCCGTAGTTCTTCGTGACGTTTGCAGCCGAGGTCTTGCGGCCGCCGGCAATCGCCTCGACGAACAGCGCATTTAAGGCGTCTAGCTGCGCCACGATTACCTTGCGCCCCGCGGGCGTGCGCGGGTCGGGGCGCTTGTCGGGGCTGTCGGTGTTCGTGATCGAGACGAGCTCCACATCCGAGAAGAACGTGAAATCGATCGCCGTCCCGACGCTACCGAACATTGCAGCGGGCCCCGTCGCCTCGATCGGCCCCGCGGCCGCAGCAATCGCGTATGCCGCGCTCTGTGCGTTGGCTGCGCGCACGCGCATCGGCTTACCGAAGCTTTGGATCGCGGTCAGCGTGTCGAACAGCCCGGCTACGGTCCCGCCAGGGCTATCCACAGCCAGCACCGCGCTGCGCACGTTGCTGTCGGCAGCGGCGATCGCCAGAGCGTCGATGACGTCGCGGTAGGCGGTGTTCGCGCCATAGACCAGGCGCGCGAACCAGTCGGGGCGAGGCGTCAGAACGCCCTCAACGCGTATCTCTGCGACGTCGCCAGCGATCGACAGATTCGGCGGGCCCTCGGCGCGGCGTGCCACGGCGGCGAACTCGGCGCGCTGCTCGGGCGTGGGCTGCATGCCTGCACGCTCAGCTCGCTGGAGCGCTTGCGCCGCGTCGTCGGCGATCAACCACATTCAGGCGCGACCCCGACGGCTGGAGCTCGAGCTGCCGAGCGCGTGCTCGAGCTGCACGAGCTCGTCGACCGGCCTGCGCGCCTCGAAATGCGCGTGCGCAAGATCCCAGCGGCCGGAGCGCTGCGCAAGCGCGCGGTGCTCGGCGTACAGCCGTGCGAGGGCCTCGGTACCGGCAAGGTCGTCGCTGCGCGCGTACTCGCTGCGGAGCAGTTCCGCGGTGGCTGCGTCACCCTGGCTCGCCTCGATGATCCAGGCATGGAGGTGAGGGTGAGTGGTCTGTAACGTCGTCAGGTCCATTGCTCGCTTCCTTCAGAGGTTCCGAATCCCGCCATACGCGTGGATCCAGTCGTTCAGGTATCGACTGCGGTCGTCGTTGTGGCCGAACTGCTTGGCCTTCGCGTCGAGCGCGATTTTCAGATCCCGGAGGTTTGGACTGATGTCTGCGAACCCGCTGGGATAGACCACGTTCTCGCCGAGCCGCTCGCGCACGCGCAAAAGCTCCGACTGCCGCGCTGCGATCTCGCGCTCGACCGCGATGCGCTGCGCGTGTGCTTCCGCAGCCGCGATCAGCGCGTCGATCTCGGCCTGCAACGCAGGCGCGCGGTCCGCGATCAGCCCGGCGGTCGACAGGGAGCGCTCGAGCTCGGCTTTGCGCGCCTTGAGCTTTTCGCGCTCGGCTTGCGCGTCGCGCTCGCGCGCGGCGTCGAGCAGGCGTTGCGCGCGCCCTACGTGCTCAGCCGCACGCCGCTCAGTCTCGCGAGCGCTCAGCAGGTCGCGCTCGGCGCCGGGCGTCGGATCGTCGTCGAAAGCGCGTTGCGCGCGCGCGACGGCGCCGAGGGCGTCGCGATGGCTGTCCTCGGCGGCGCGTAGTTGCTGCTCGAGCTCGCCGGTGGTGCTCGTGGGCGGGCGGATCCAGGCGGGCAGCTTCATGTGGCCGACTCCTGCAAGAGGGTCTCGATGTCCGATCGATCGATCAGGAGCCGTGCACGACCCCCGGTGCCGATCTTCGCTGCGCGAAGGCGACCGAGCGACACGAGGCGGCGGACGTGGCGGGGGTTACAGCGAAGTTCCGCGGCCGCCTCATCGACCGTAAGGCGCGCGCTCGCGCGGGGCGGGCGCGCGGACTTTGCTTCGTGCGCCGTCAAGGCACGCGCCACCGCCTGCTCGATGAGCTCGGAGAGCTGCTCCGGGGTCAACAACACGATCGGGGCGGTCACGCGACCTCCGGGTCGAACGTGGTGGCGACCGCGGCCGACTCGGAGGCGAGCTCGCTCCTCTGGTAGGCCAGGCGGAGCAACGCGATCGACCCGGGCAACACGTCGTGGCCGGCCTCGACCGCCAGCACGACCGTCCGGCTCACACCGAGCACGCGCGCGGCGCCAGAAACGCCGCGGAGATCGACGGTGCGGCGGACGAGAGAGCGCAGCTCGTCGGGCACCGGACGGCAGCGGGCGTCATGGGTGAGTGCGTCACGCTCAGTGAGCAGGCCGAGCGGGGCACGAAACAGAAAGCGGTCTCAAAATCTCACTTTTCGTCGAGCATGTGCGCGCATGTAGGCCCCCTTGCTCTTCCCGTACGTGGTGCTGGGTTCTCCTCCCCCGTTCGTCCTC
>CAZYWR010000349.1:0-25734 GCA_964651185.1 uncultured Polyangiales bacterium | reverse complement strand
CGCCCCCCTCCGCGGCGGGAGAGACGCTCGACGTGCTGCGTTGTGCGCTCGGCCCCGAGCGCTACGCGATCGAAGCGCGCTTCGTGCGCGAGGTCGTGCGGCTCACCGACTTCACACCCGTGCCCGGCGCCGGCGAGCTGGTGCTCGGCGTCACCAACCTGCGCGGCGAGGTCCTGTGCGTCGTCGATCTGCGCCGGTTTTTGGGCGTGCGGCAGCATGCCTTGAACGATCTGTCGCGCATCATCGTGTTGGGCGCCGAGAGCGCCGAGTTCGGGATCTCGGCGGATGACGTAGACGAGATCGGGCCGCTCCATAGCAGCGCCGTCCGTTCGTCGCCTGCATCCCTGACCGGCATCGAGCGGACGTACCTGCTCGGCGTGACGGTCGATGCGCTGATCGTGCTCGACGGGGCGGTGCTGCTCCGCGATCCGCGCCTGTTCATCGATCAAAGCGAAGGCAGTGCAACCTGAGAAGGGGAGAGAGCGACATGTCCAAGGAGCGGATCGACGTTGTACGCGACAAGCCGACTCGCCGGCCATCGCAGCCGAGACGCAAGGCCAACGGCGACATCGACGCGCAATTTCGGGCCGCGCTCGAGGCCGCGCCGGTCGCGATGATCACCGTCGACGGCGCGGGCGCGATGGTCTTGGTCAACGCGCTCGCCGAGAGCTTGTTCGGCTATGAGAAGCGCGAGCTCTTGGGCCAGCCGATCGAGCTCTTGGTGCCCGAGCGTTTTCGCGCCAGCCACCCTGGCCACCGCAGCGCGTTCTTCGCCAGACCGTCGGCGCGCGCGATGGGCGCCGGTCGCGAGCTCTACTTGCAGCGCAAGGACGGGCGCGAGCTGCCGGTCGAGATCGGCCTCAGCCCGTACAACATCGAATCCGGCAGCTTCGTGCTCGCTTCGATCATCGACCTCAGCGAGCGCAAACGTGCGGAAGAGCGGCTGCGCACGATGCTCGAGGCCGCCCCGGTCGCGATCTTGATGATCGATCGGAGCGGCGCCATCGCGCTGGTCAACGCGCAGGCCGAGCGCATCTTCGGCTATCCCCGCGCAGAGCTGCTCGGTCGGACGGTGGAGATGCTGGTCCCGGAGCGCTTTCGTCGACGTCATCCGGAATATCGCGGAGGCTTCTTTTCGAACCCGCACGCGCGTTCGATGGGCGTGGGGCGCGAGCTGTTCGCGCTGCGCAAGGATGGCCGCGAGGTGCCCGTCGAGATCGGACTGAGCCCAGTCACGAACGAACAAGGCACGTTCGTGCTCGCCTCCATCATCGACATCAGCGAACGCAAGCAGGCGGAGGAGGGCACGTCGCGCCTGTTCAAGGGGGTGACCGAGACGGCGCAGAACGTCGCCTCGGCCGCGGCGGAGATCCTGGCCGCGACCACGCAGCAGGCGTCGGGCGCGCAAGAGCAGGCGGCCGGCGTGGCCCAGACGGTGACGACCGTGGACGAGGTGGCGCAGACGTCCGATCAAGCCGCGCAGCGCGCCAAGTTCGTCGCTGAATCTTCGCAGCGTACGGTCGAGATCAGCCGCGCCGGGCGCAGGTCCGTCGACGAGGCCGTGTCCGTGATGGGGAAGGTCAAAGACCAGGTCGAGGCGGTCGCGGAGAGCATCCTCGCGCTCGCCGAGCAGGCGCAGCAGATCGGCGAGATCATCGCGACCGTGAACGAGATCGCCGAGCAGACCAACCTGCTCGCGCTCAACGCCGCGATCGAAGCCGCGCGCGCGGGCGAGCACGGCCGCGGCTTTTCGGTGGTCGCGAGCGAGGTGAAGGCTCTGGCCGAGCAGTCGAAGAAGGCGACCGCGCAGGTGCGGCGCATCCTCGGCGACATTCAGAAGGCGACCAACAGCGCCGTGATGGCCATGGAGGACGGCACGAAGAGCGTGAACGGCGCGATCAAGGTGGTCGATCAGGCGGGCGACACCATCCGTTCGCTCACCGATACGATCGCCGAGTCCGCGCAAGCCGCGCTGCAGATCGCCGCCTCGGCGGGTCAGCAAGCGGCGGGCATGGCGCAGATCCACCAAGCCATGCGCAACATCAGTCAGGTCACGACGCAGAATTTGGCGTCCACCAAGCAAGCGGAGCAAGCGGCGCAGGACCTCAATCTCCTCGGAGGCAGGCTCAAGGAGCTGCTCGGCAGCTACGCGCGCAGCGATCTCGGCGGATAGCGCACGATGGACAGAGAGAAGCTCATCCAGCGCCTGATGGCGACCTTCCTCGGCGAGCTCGAGGAGCACGTCCGGGCGCTCAATCGCGAGCTGTTGGCGCTGGAGCAGGACAGCGGCGCAGGTCGGGGCGAGCTCCTCATCACGCTGTTTCGCACCGCGCATAGCCTCAAGGGCGCCGCGCGCTCGGTGAACGTTCGGCCGATCGAGGCGGCCTGCCACCACCTCGAGAGCATTCTCGGCGGCGCGCGCGACGGGCTGCGAGCGATCGGCCCGGAGGCGATGCAACTCTTGTTCACGGCCGCAGACGCGCTGAAAGACGCGGGCGAACGGCTGCGAGACCAGCGCGACCTCGCCGACGCGCCGATCCAGGGCTTGCTGCGCCGGCTCGAAGCGAGCGCGAGTGGAACGGAGCGCAAGTCGCGAGCGGCGCCCGCGAACCCGCCCGCGACCGCACAGTCCGAGCCGCCCGTACCGCCGGGAGCGCGCGTCCCTGGCTCCGCGCCGCCGCCTGCGCCCGACGTGCAGACGCGCGATGGCTTCATGCGCGTGTCTGCAGACAAGCTGGATACGGTCTTGGCGCGCACCGGCGAGCTGCTGGTCGCGCGCCGGCGCGCCGCCTCGCGCCAGGAAGACGTCACGTCTCTCTACGAGGCGATCCAGCAGTCTCGGACGGAGTGGCTCAAGCTCGAGAAGCCCCTGCGCAAGCTGCTGCAGCGCAGCGGACACGGGAACGGCGCGCCTTCCAAGCCGCACGACGGCGCTGACGCGCGCGCCGCGCCGGCAGTCATGCTGCCCAAACGGGCGCTCCTCGCCTTCGAGCGCACGAGCGAGAATTTCAAGCGGGTCGAGCGCACCTTGGAGCAGCTCGTGTCGCGCATGGCCTCGGATCAACACATGCTCGAGCAGGTCGCGGCGCCGCTCGAGGAGAGCATCCTGCGCGTGCGCATGCTGCCGTTCGCCGACGCTTGCGAAGGCCTCGCGCGGGCTGTGCGCGACCTGGCGCAGGCGGCCGGCAAGGAGGTGGAGCTGGCCATCGAGGGCGGCGGCGTGGAGCTCGATCGCGCCGTGCTCGAACAGCTGAAAGATCCGCTCTTGCACTTGGTGCGCAACGCCATCGACCACGGGATCGAGGCGCCGCACGAGAGGCTCTCGCGCGGCAAGCCCGCGCGCGCCAAGCTGACCGTCGCGGCCGCCTTACGCGGAGGAGGAGTCGAAATCCTGGTGGCCGACGATGGGCGCGGTCTGGATCTGAGTAAGATTCGCGATCAGGCGCGGCGTAAGGAGATGAGCATCCCCGACGACGATCGGGAGGCGGCGCAGCTCATCTTTCTGCCCGGGTTCTCGACCGTCCGCATCATTACTGAATTGTCTGGTCGCGGCGTGGGGCTGGATGTGGTCAAGCATCGGGTCGAGTCGCTCCATGGCCATGTCGACTTCGCGTTCGAGCCCGCAGCCGGCACGCGCTTCATGCTCACCGTCCCCCTCACGCTCACCACGCTCCGCGCGCTCTTGTTGCGCGCGGGCGGGCAAATCTTTGCGCTGCCGGTGACCAGCGTGCGGCGGCTCGTCCGTGTGGGGGCCGACGATCTGGCGTCGGTAGAGGGGCGCGAGGTGTTCTTGTCGGCCGGGCCGCCGGTGCCCGTGGTAGCGCTCGCGGAGGTGCTCGGGCTCGCCAACGCCAGCGTGGAGCGCTCCAGCGCAAAGGTTCCGCTCGTGGTGCTCGCGTCCGGGGAGCGACAGGTCGCGTTTGCGGTCGACGAGCTGATCGCGGAACAGGAGCTGGTCGTCAAAAGCCTGGGCGCGCGGCTGCGCCGCGTGCGCAACATCGCCGGCGCGACCGTGCTTCCGACCGGACGCATCGCGCTCATCCTGAGCGCCGCGGAGCTGACGCAGCAGGTGGGCGCGCGCGTCTCGGGGCACACGCTCACCAGCGCCTTGAGTGAAGAGCGCCCGCAGGCGAAGCGACGCGTGTTGGTGGTCGATGACTCCGTGACCACGCGCACCCTGGAGAAAAGCATCCTCGAGGCGGCCGGCTACGAGGTGCTGATCGCCGTGAACGGCAGCGATGCCTGGCAATTACTGCAGGAGCGAGGCGCCGATCTCGTGGTCGCCGACGTAGAGATGCCGCGCATGGATGGCTTCGGGCTGTGCGAGGCGATCCGCGGCTCGAAGCGCCTTCGCGACCTGCCCGTAGTGCTCGTGACCGCGCTCGAGAGCGAAAAGGACAAGGCGCACGGCCTCGAGGTAGGCGCGGATGCCTACCTGCCGAAGAGCCACTTCGATCAACGTCAGCTGCTCGATACGATAGCCCAGCTGCTATGAGGTCATGATGATCCGCGCGCTCGTCGCCGAAGACTCCGCGACCTCCCGGGAGCTGCTGGTCGAGATCCTGCGCTCCGACCCGGAGATCCAGGTCGTCGGCGAGGCCAAGAACGGGCTCGAGGCGGTGGAGATGACCAAGCAGCTTCGGCCGGACGTGGTCACCATGGACATCCGCATGCCGAAGATGGACGGCTTCGAGGCGACGCGGCAGATCATGGTCGAAGCGCCGACGCCGATCGTGATCGTGTCGGGCAGCTACGACGTGCACGAGGTCGAGATCTCCTTGCACGCGCTGCGCCTCGGCGCGCTGAACTTGCTAGCCAAACCGCGTGGGCCCGAAGCGCCGGGCTTCGATGAACACCGCCGGCGCTTCGTGCAGACGATTAAAGCCATGTCGCAGGTCAAAGTCGTGCGGCGCTGGCCGGCTCATCAGGAGACGGTGCCGGTCCCGGTCGCGCGCGCGCAGCACGGCGCTCGACCGCGCGTGGTCGCATTGGCGGCTTCGACGGGCGGGCCTCCGGCGCTCGCGCGCATCCTCGCGGATTTGCCGGGCGACTTTGCCTTACCCATGTTGGTGGTCCAGCACATCTCGAAGGGCTTCGCACAAGGCTTCGCCAGCTGGCTGAACACGGTCGCGTCGGTGCGCGTCAAGGTGGCAGAGCAGGGCGAGCAGTTGTGTCCACGCACGGTGTACGTGGCGCCGGATGATGGCCACCTGGGCCTCGCGGATCGCTCGACCCTCGCGATCGTGCAGACACCGCCCATCGGCGGCTTTCGTCCGTCGGCCACGTTTCTCTTCGAATCGGTGGCGAAGGTGTTCGGGAGCGCGACCTTGGCGGTGATCTTGACCGGCATGGGACAAGACGGCGTCGCCGGGCTGCGCAGCGTGCGCGCGGCGCTCGGGCGCGTGATCGCGCAGGACGAAGAGAGCTCGGTGGTGTTCGGCATGCCCGGCGCAGCCATCGCGCAAGGCCTCGCCGACATGGCCGTTCCCCTCAGCGCGATGGCCTTTCGCCTACGCGAGCTCGCGACGCCTTGACTCATACGGCTTTCGCGATGCCGCCGAGGAGCGCGCGCAGCTGCACGAGATCGACGGGCTTGGCCAGCACGCCGTTCGCGGCTTGGATGTCGAGTCCGTCGGGCAAGAAGCCGGTCATGATGTAAACGGGGACAAGCGGATCGATTTCCTTCAAGCGGCGCAGACATTCGGCTCCGCCCATGGCAGGCATCGCCAGGTCCAGGAGCACGAGCTGCACGTCGCGGCGCGTCTGGAATAGGGCGATCCCTTCGTCGCCTGTGGCCGCACACGAGACCTTGGCTCCGAGGCGCTCGAGGGCGCGTCGCAGCGTGTTGCAGACGAGCTCCTCGTCGTCGATCAGCAGGATGCGTAGACCCGCTGGCACGGGCGCCCCCGCGGCATCGGACCGCGTCGCCTCGGCGCTTTGGTGGTGGCGGGGGAGCCGCAACTCGAACCAAGTGCCGCGACCGAGCTCCGAACGACAGTGAAGCGTACCGCGCAGCTCCGTCACGATGCCGTAAGCGGTCGCGAGCCCGAGGCCCGTGCCGTGGCCCGGCGCCTTGGTCGTGAAGAACGGCTCGCCGAGCCGGCGCTGCACGTCGGGCGACATGCCGGCTCCGTTGTCCGCCACCGCGATGACGATCCAGTCGGGTTCGACGGCGACGCGGAGCTCGACCCGCGGCGCAGGACGCCCTTCGAGCGCGTCGCGCGCGTTGATGCACAAGTTGACGAGGACCTGCTGCAGCTCGGCGCGCCGCGCCAGGACCATGCAGGGGACCTGCGGGATGGTGGCGCGAACCTCGATGCCCGCATCCAGCGTCCGGCGGCACATCTGCGCGATGTCCTCCACGAGAACGGCGATATCGACTGGAACCGTGCCGGAGCTCGCGTCTCTGCGCACGAGCTGCATCAGCTGCCTGACGAGCTCGGTAGCGGCGCGCGCCGCCGTGCGCGCATCGTCGAGGTCGGCTTGCAGCGACTGCGGCGCCTCGGCCCGCATCATCTCGAGGCTCGGCACGATCACCGCGAGCATGTTGTTGAAGTTGTGCGCCATCCCCGCCGCCAGTGTTCCGATGGCTTCACGGCGCTGCGCTTCGCGCACCGTCTCTTCGAGCCTCCGTTGGTCCGTGACGTCGAACACGACCGAGCGGAACAAGAAACCTTCCGGTACAGCTTTGGGCGGACCGGCATGGAGCCTTGCGTTCCGGTACGCGCCGTCGGGATGCAGCGCCCTGAAGTCGAGCTGTATCCCCGTGCCAGACGCTATCGCCGCTCTGAACTGCGCCATCACGGGTTCGCGATCTTCCGGATGCACGCGGGCCCAGATCGGCCGAGGATCCTTGAGAGCGAGCTCGGGATCGATCCCGAAGTAGTCGCGCGCCGGCTCGGAGATGTAGAGAAAGCGATCCGTTCCGTCGCAGCGCACCAAATACTCGAGCACGACTCCCGGGAGGGCGGCGGCGATCGCGCGCAGGTGGTCGCGCGCCTGCTGCGCGTCCGCGAGCGCCATCTGCTCTGCGGTGACGTCCTGAAACGTGGCTACGACGGAGTACGGGCCTTCGTGCTTCGACTCGGTCGCCGCTCCGATCGGATCCGTACTTACCATGAGCCAGGCGTGCTCTCCCGAGTTGCCTCGCTTCACGCCGAGCAGGGTGCTGCGCTGCGGACGCCCCGTGCGGCGCGTGATCTCCGACGGGATCTCCTCGGGGGCGAGGGGAGCCCCCGTTTCGTCGGTGAGCTGCCAGTCCGCCGCGATGGGGTGTCTGCCCTGCATCTGCTCGAGCGACAGCCCGAGAATGTGCTCGGCGGCCGGATTCGCGAATTGGATGGACCCGTCGGGCGCGTGGACCGCCACGCCTTCGGACATCGCGCGAAGCACCGCGCGATAGCGCGCCTCCGACGATTCGAGCGCTTGCACGGCGCGGCCCAGGGCTGCCTCCCTTTCCTGGATGGTGCGACCGAGCGAATCCCCGACTTGCTCGAGCTGCATACGGGCCACGAGCTCTCTCGTGACATCGGAGATCGTCACGGCGACGAGCTCCACTTCGCCCTCCGGACCCGAGAGCGGAACGGCGTCGACCATGAGCCAAGTCGTGACGCCGTCCTCGCGCGTGACCCCGAGGATCATCGCGCGCACGGGCTTTCGCGTGCGCAGCGCGGCGGACGCGGGGACATCTTCGGGCGCGACCGGCGTTCCATCGGGATGGATCACCACCCAGCGCGGGTCGGTCACGGTGCGCTCGATGGCCTCTGCCACGCCGACGCCCAGCAGCGTGGCCGCCGCATCGTTCGCGTAGACGATGCGGAGCGAAGCGTCGTGGACGATGACGCCGATTTCGAGCGCATCGAGCACACGCGCGCTCTCGAGCGGCGTGATGCGCGGCAGCCTGTCGCGCTTACGAAACGAGCCGGGACCCCCACGCATGCCCGCGGTCATCGCGCCCCCACCTTCCTTGCCCCCCACCGGGAGGGAAGTCGCGGCGAGCCCCCGGGGGAAGGAAGACTTCATGTGACCACTTTTTCCGGGGTCCAGGCAAGCACGGTCACGCCGAGCACGCCACACCGACCGCGGTTGCGGGGACTCTGCGCCGGTGTACCGCCGTGCGGCATTACGGTCGAGAATATGATTTGCTATCGCAAAGCGAGAGCACCAGCTCGGAGACCGGGCTCGGTTTGTACATCGCGCGCGGCTTCGTGGAGGCGCGCGTCGGGCACATCCCCGTGAGCGAGCTCGGTAAGGGCTCGACCTTTACGTTCACCTTACCCAAGCGCCACGAAGCGGTCAGCCCCGCCTGAGCGGTCACGGGCTGGATAGATTGAAGGCGGTGAGCTCGGTCGCCGCTTCATCGCGATCATACTCAGCGGCCCCTGCCTGGCGCACAGCCTCCACGCGGCGGACGCGCCTGTCGAGCTCTGCGAGCTTCGCCACGATCGCCCCGCGGTCGATCACGTGCCGACGCCCCGCTGCGCCACCCGCGCGATGAACGCGCGCATCATCCGATCATAGCCGGGTCCATCGAGGTCCAGCACGCTGCGCGCGCGCGACGCAAAGTAGCGGCCACCCCGGGAGCGCGCTCGTACACCCTGCGGCCCTCGCGTAGTACGGCGCGGAGCAGTGGAATGGGCGAGTCGAGATCGAGCTGCCGCCTCCGGCGAAAATTCGAAGGGGCTTCCTCGCTCGACTCGACGGGCGGCGCTTCGACGCCGTCGATCGTCGAAGTCACTTCACGCTGGAGTTCGTGAACGTGGGGTCGCTCTTGGCGAGCGCGAAGATGCCGGGGAAGTTTTCGAACTTGCCGCTCACGTTGTCGAGCAAGGTCGAGTCTTGCACGGTCAGCGTGCCGCTGCGATCGTTGCTGACGAAGAAGATGGCGCCGCCGCCTTCGTTCGCGCGGTTGTGCTCGATCGTGCTGCCGCACACCGTGAGCGTGTAGGTGTTGCCGTCGTTGTAGATGGCGCCGCCGCTGCCGCCGCCCGGCGTGCCGGCCGCGGCGGGGTTGGCGCCGTTGCCGATCGCCTGGTTGTACGTGAAGGTGCTGTTGATCACCGCGTAGGACACGCCGATGCTGCTCAACGCGCCGCCGTTCGAGCACACATTGCCGCGTCCGGACTGCCCGAAGGTGCTGTTCACCACGTACACGGGCAGGCCTTGATACTGGTCGAACGTGCGGATTGCACCCCCGCCTAGGTCGGGACCGGTGTCGGCGCACACGTTGCCGTAGAACTGGCTGTTGATCACCTTGAGGCGCCCGCCGCGCGCGAAGATCGCGCCGCCACCTTCGTCCGTGCTCTTGGCGTTCCCGTCCGCGAAAGTAAGGTTCTGCACCGTCAGCTGGGGACCGTCTTGATCGTTGCAGTGTGACGTGGTCCAGACCTGCGCCTGATCGCAGGTGTTCTGATACAAGATTTGGACCTTCCCGCCGCCGCTCAAAGTGACCTTGCCGCCACCGTCGATGACGATCTTCGGCCCCTTGTCGTTGAACACCTTGGCCGTCTCGCTGAGCGTGATGGTGACCGGGTCCGAGCCGCAGTTGAAGGTGATCACGCCGCCTCGGGCCACCGCCGCGACGAAAGCCGCGCCAGTGCAGCTCTGCGGCGTGCCGCTGCCGACCACCGTAGTGGGGTGGGACACGTCTTCGAGCTGGGCGTCCGCAGGTGCGCTGCACGGGCCGCTTGTGGGAGCCGCGGTGGTCGCGTCGCCGCCTGCAATTGCTCCGGCGTCTGCAGACAACTGCGCGGTGGTGCCCCCTTCGTGCGGCGTATGCGCGTCGGGCCCGGGCTCAAGTACGGAACCCTGACACGCCGCACACCCGAGCAGCGTCAGACCGAGGGGAATGGATGCAGACGTGCGCCGAGACATCGCGGACGAACCTTCCTGACCGCGAAGTTACCTGAAAACGCCGGCGAAGGGCGCAGGATCCGGCGCACCTGTCTCGCCCGCGCGAAACGCGCACGATCCGGCGCGCCCGTCTCGCCCGCCCACGGAGGACGAGCGCGCGATCAGCCTTGGTCGAGGCTGGCGAGGGTCTTGCCCTCGTTCACCAGGCGCGCCAGCAGCGGCGACGGCTTCGTCCAGCGCTCGCCCACGATCTCGCCGTACTGACGGATCTTCTCGAGCGCCGGAGCGAGGCCGACTTCATGCTCGGCCCAGAACATCGGCCCGCCGCGGTACGCGGGGAAGCCGTAGCCGTAGAGGTAGACGATGTCGATGTCGCTCGCGCGGTAAGCGACGCCCTCCTCGAGCACGTCGCAGCCCACGTTGAAGAGCGGGAGCATGCAGCGCTCGACGATCTCTCGATCGCTGAAGGTGCGCTGCTTGAAGCCCACCTCGCGCGCGACCTTCTGCACCAGCTCCTCGACCACCGGCGAGGGCTTCGGCGTGCGGTCGCCCGGCACGTAGTCGTAGTAACCGCCATTGCTCTTCTGCCCGAGGCGGCCCATCTCCACCAAGGCGTCCGCGACCTTCGCGAAGCGGATGTCGTAACTCCCGGGTTCGCGGTCTTTGCGCGATTTGTAGCCGATGTCGAGGCCGGCCAGGTCGCCCATCTGGAACGGCCCCATGGGCATGCCGAACTCGCGCACCGCGCGGTCCACCTGCTCGATCTTGGCGCCTTCGAGGATGAGGATCTGCGCGTGGTAGGCGTAGCCGCTGAGCATGCGGTTGCCGATGAAGCCGTGGTGGTTGCCTGCGACCACGCCGACCTTCTTGATGCGCTTGGCGACCTCGAGCGCCGTCGCCAGCACCTCCGGCGCCGTGTTCGCGCCGCGCACGACCTCGCACAGGCGCATCACGTTGGCGGGCGAGAAGAAATGCATCCCGACGACATCGCCCGGACGCGACGTGCAGGCCGCGATCTCGTCGATCGAAAGATACGACGTGTTCGAAGCCAGGATCGCGCCCTTCTTGGCCACGCGATCGAGCTTGCCGAACACCTCGCGCTTGATCGCCATGGTCTCGAACACGGCCTCGATGATCAGGTCCGCACCGCCTAGGTCGTCGTAGCTCAAGGTCGGCTTGATCAGCCCGAGCCGCTCCTCGAGCTGCGCGCTCGTGAGCTTGCCCTTCTTGGCCGAGGCTTCGTAGTTCTTGCGCACCACACCCAGGCCGCGATCGAGGTTCTCTTGATTAACCTCGAGCACGGTCACCGGGATGCCCGCGTTGGCGAAGTTCATGGCGATGCCGCCGCCCATCGTGCCCGCGCCGATCACCGCGGCCGAACGAATCGCGCGCGTGGCGGTTCCCTTCGGCAGGTTCGGGATGCTGGCGGCGCGCCGCTCGGCGAAGAACACGTGCTGGAGCGCGCGCGCTTGGCTGTTCTTCGCGCACTCCACGAACAGCTCGCGCTCGCGCTTGAGACCTTCGTCGAACGAGAGCTTCGTCGCCGCCTCCACGGCATCGATGATGCGCTGCGGCGCGAACAGGTTGCGCTTCTCCTTGGCCACGCGCTTGCGCGACTCGTCGAAGAAGCCGGGTTGGAGCGCGGCGGTGTCGATCGTCTGGTCGCGCACCTTGCGCACGGGCGCGCCCTTCCCGATCAGCTCTTGCGCGAACGCCAGCGCCCCTTCCAAAAGATCGCCGTCCACGATTCGATCGATCAGGCCCGCTTGGTGCGCGGCGGGCGCGGCGATCGGATCGCCGGACACGATGGCGTCGAGCGCCGCTTGCACGCCGATCACGCGCGGCAGTCGCTGGGTGCCGCCTGCGCCCGGCAAGATACCGAGCTTCACTTCCGGGAGGCCGACCTGCGCCGGAGCCACGGCCACGCGATACGAGCAAGCGAGCGCCACTTCGAGGCCGCCGCCGAACGCGGTGCCGTGGATCGCTGCGATGATCGGCTTCGCGCTGCGTTCGAGCGCGTCGATCGCCTCTTGCAACGTGGGCGAGCGCGGGGGCTTGCCGAACTCGGTGATGTCGGCGCCCGCCATGAACGTGCGACCTGCGCACACGAGCACGCCCGCCTTGAGCCCCGCGTCGGCCGCGAGCTTCGCCGCGCCGTCGATCAGCGCCTCGCGCACGCCGACGCTGATCGCGTTCACCGGAGGGTTTTCGACGAAGATAATTCCAACTTCACCGCGCTTTTCGAATCTTCCAAGCATCGCTATCTCTCCCGGGCGAACGTGGTGGTACCGTCCCCGGCCCGCGCCGCCTCCCGGCGCGAGGGCCGCGAGGCGAAACGGAAACAGGTTGGGGGCAGTGGTCGCGAGCAGCGCGCACGTTATCGTTCGCGAGGACCGTGTCAAATCCCGAAAGCGAACCCGGTGCGCCCGCCGCGCCGCCCGAAGCGACCTGGCAACACGAGCGCGCGCCCGCGTGGTTTCGCCATGCAGTCGCCCTGCCGACGCGCTCCCATGACGTCGAGGCGGACGGCGCGCGCCTTCACTACCTGTCCTGGAACCACGACGAAGCGGACAAACCGCCGCTCTGGTTCCTGCACGGCTTCCGCGCGCACGCGCGCTGGTGGAGCTGCATCGCGCCGTTTTTCACCGCGCGCTTTCGCGTCTACGCGCTCGATTTCTCGGGCATGGGCGACAGCGCGCCGCGCGCCGCCTACGATTCGCTGAGCTTCGCGTTGGAGATCGCAGAGGCCATGCGCGACGCCGGCAGCGCGCCCGCGACCTTGGTCGGCCACAGCTTCGGGGGCAGTCGCGTACTCAAACTCTGCGCGGAGCGACCCGAGCTGGTCGCGCGCGCGCTGGTGATCGACAGCTACGTGCACTTTGCGGACGCGGACGTGCGCGGCCCGCCGCTCACGCTCGGACCGCGTAAGGTCTACCCCACGATCGCCGACGCCAAGGCGCGCTACCGTCTGACGCCGGAGGATCCCACGGTGCTCGACTATGCGCGCGACTACGTCGCCTACCATTCGCTCGCGCCCGTGCCGGGCGGCTATCGCTGGAAGTTCGCCGAAAACCTGAGCCACGCCCGCAGCGAGCCCGACGGCGGCGCCGTCTTGCGCCAGATCCAGGTCCCCGTCACCTACCTTTACGGCGCGCTCAGCCCGATCATGCACGGCGGACGGCCGGAGAAGATCGTAAGCCACCTCGCGCACGGGCGGGGCCCCATCGCCATTCCGGAAGCCGGCCACCACGTCCCCCTCGCCCAGCCGCTCGCGCTGGTCGCCGCGCTGCGGGCGCTGCTCTGCTGAGGCACTCCGGATCGACGTGTCAGACGGGCTTCGAGTGGACGACGCCCCGTACGACGCGCGTGGAGGCGAATGCCCGACCTGACGCTCAATCCGCCTCCGGGAGCGCAAAGCGCGCGAGCTGCTGAATGCGCTCGTTGAGGTTGTCGACGCCTTCGCGGCGCTGGGCGGGCGACAGCGTGCGATCGACCGTCAGGATGAACTGCCGCTGCTCGGCGCGTCGGGCCGCGAGGTCGCGGCCCGCTCCGAGCTCGTCGTAGCGCGTGCGCCAGAGCCGAAACAGCTCTGCCTCGATGGCGCTCGGGCCGGGGTGGGTGCGCAGGAAGGCAGCAAAGCGGCCGATACGATCGCGGCTCACGCGGTACTGCGCCGGCCACTCGTCGGGCAGCGTGTGCGCGAAAGCGAGGATCGTGCGCTCTTGCTCCTCGCGCAGCCCTCCGACCACAGACTCGAGCGCCTCGACCAGCTGCTCATCCTGCTTCTTGCGGCGCTTCTCGGGCGCAAGCTCGCGATCCTCGTAAACCTCGTCGAGCCGCTCCTTCGCGTGCCGCTCGAAGTGGTCGATCTGGGGTTCGTCCAGCGTCGCGAAGACGCGCGCGAACTTCGGCGCGAGCAGGTCCACGCCGGCGTCCATCAGCTGGTCGTAGCGCGTCTGTAAGGTCGTTACGGCCGGCTCGTCGGCCCCGCGGCCGATCGTGTCACGCGTCGATCGCAGCAGGTTCAGCCAGTGCGGGAGCTGGTCACGGCGCAGCGCATCGAGCGTGCGATCGACCTCGTGGCGGACCTCCTTTTTCTGCTCGCTGTTCAGGTCGAGGTAGCTGTCGATCTCCCGCGTGACGTACCAGCCCGCGATGCGCGTCGTGACAGAGGCGCAGCCGGCGGTCAGCGCCAAACAGAGCAGGAGCGCCAGACGCGCGTTCGCGTGCCGAGGCGAAGGGGCCCGGAGCATCGGCGCAGCATAGCGCCGCCCCGCGCGCTCGCGCCGCACGCTTCGCCGAAGATGGTGTCGCGCCGCCGCGCAAAGCGCGAGAATCGATGCGCGCGCTCGCCGTGGCTTTCGCGATCGGTGCGGCGAGCCAAGCTGCCGCACTGAGGCGCCACGGGCAGCCATGGGCCAGGCTTTCGACACGCAGGCCGATTCCAACACAGGCACGAAGGCTGCAAGCCGAAGCGGCATGCGCAGCATCTCCAACCCGCCGCGGCATACCATGCCATTGCGCGAACGCGATCCACGGGCGAGCACGGCGCTCTCGCTCGCCGCCATCGCCTTTTGGGCCTGCTCCGACCCGCCCGAACGTCCTGCGGCGTGTGGCGAGAGCGAAAGCTGCGCGTCGGGTCAGATTTGCTATCGCGGCTTTTGCGTGCTCGACCCTGACCATCCGGACAATCCATCTCAGGGCGGGCCGCGAGACGCGGAAGACGCGGAGGGCGATGCCGCCGAGCGAGCGCCGTCGCACGACAGAGGTGCCGGCAACAGCTCCGGCCGTGTTCACGACGACCCGCCAACGCCCGACGCCGGCCCGGAGACGGCGGCTTCGTCCGATGACACAACCGCGAGCCCGACGGCGCCCGCTGCCGAAGGGCATGCATCCGCGTCGAGCGAGGCACCCAACGCCGCTGCGGCGAGCTCAGCCTCTGCACCTACAGGCGCGACCGAGGTAGCTTCCAGCGCGTCAGCGAGTCCAGCGAGCTCGAGCACAGCGAGCAGCCCGAGCGTCACCGCTAGCACGCCGAGCGCGAGCGTCGCGAGCGCGGATGCACCCACGAACGTGACGAACACGGCCAACACGAGCACGCCGAGTGGTGGGACCAGCGGCGCGAACCCGAGCAGCAACGTGTCGACCCCGGCCGCCAATCAGGCGGGGGCCGCCGCAGGCGCGAGCGCCTCAGGGATGACGACGCCCGCGAGCACGTCCACCTCGACGACCAGCCCGAGCGCGTCCACCTCGAGCACGCCGAGCGCGTCCACTTCGAGTACGCCGAGCGCGTCCACCCCGGCCACGTCGAGCGCCGCTGCCTCGAGCACGTCGCAGTCAGCCACCGCAGACAGCGGGTCCACCCCAGCGTCCGTATCCAACGCCGGCGTGACCATGCCCGCCTCCGCGTCCTCATCTACTGCGACCTCCTCCACCTCCATGCCGTCCTGCACGAGCGCCTGCGCAGCGAGCGACGCGGGGACCGCCGGCCCGAGCAGCCCGGATGCGGGAACCGACGGCGGGACCAGCGCCGGCCTGAGCCTCGACGTCGACCTCGGCATCGTCGGCGTCACCATCGGACTCGGCTCCGGCCGCAGCGCCCTGTGAGTCGATTCGCGTAAGCGAGGCACATCGCACGCCAACGTAGCCCGGCCGACGGCGCCCTCGAGTCCTGCGACCTCCACGACTGATGCGGGCCGCCATCTCTGCATCCGCTTCCACCGAGACGCTTTCGACACAGACGTCTTCGGCGTGCAGCGGAGATTGGTCAGCGGCACCAGTGCGCTCGAGGCACGTACGGACCCGAACATGTTTTACCTGCAGACGATGTACAGGTTCTCATCTGAACGCACGCACGCATCGGTAAGCTCATCTTTGTAGCTGATGAAGAAAGGCACCAGTCCGCACTGCGTCACGGATGTCGTCAGCGAGTACTCATAGCACTCGTCCTGGTCGGACGTCGCTTCAGTCGCACACCGGTTCTGAGACGTACAGGCAGGGAACATATGGTACTTCATGGACTCGGTCGAGCTCTCGGTCTTCCGCTCGAACATCGGCAGGATCTGTTCGACTCGCCCGTCACAATTGACGTCGCCGTCAAACAACTTCGTGTCGGGGAATGGGAGCGACAACGCCTGCCAAACGCCGTTACCATCGCTGAATGCCGGCGTGGGGAGACCGAGGTTGTAGGTTGCGCCAGGATAGTGAAAGGCGTTCCCATCGTCGCAATCCATGTTGTCGATCGGGCCACTGACCCAAGAAGCGCAGCGCGTGGCGGATGCGGGCTTCGAGCAAGAAGTCTTGGTTGCTCCGCCTCCGCCAAAGCCATCCCCGTCGCAATCTGGGTACCAGGTTAGGCCGTCCTCATCGACATGCCCGTCGCAGTCATTGTCGCTTCCATCGCCGCAGGTATCTACGGCTGCCGGTTGCACCGTGGGAGCATTGCAGACCATCGAGTGGTCAGCCTTGCACTCGTATGTCCCAGCGCGTGCGCAGGCCCCCTGCTGGCCATTGTTGCAGGGGTCGCTCACCTTGCCCGGCAGCTGAACCGAACACGGGCCGCCGCACGCGTTGTTGGACTCATCGTCGGGCGTGCCGTCGCAATCGTTGTCGATGCGATCGCCGCAGATATCCGTCGCGCCGGGACTCTTCGTCGCGCTCGTGTCGTCGCAGTCGATCTTGCCCATGACCGGCTCGATCGCTGTTTGCTTCGCGCCGCATGCGTCGCAGGTTTCGGTGACCGTTGCACCCGCGCTGGCGTAGCCGTCTCCATCCGCGTCCGCCCAGCAGCGGATCTTCACGCCATCGTCGATCTCACCGTCGCAGTCGTTGTCCGTGCCATCGCACACCTCCGTGATGGCTTGGCACGAGGATTCACCCGAAGCATCCGGGGAGGCACCGGCATCGGCCGCGGCATCTTGCGTCATCACCATCGACGCTGCGTCGAGGCCCACGGCGCTGGCCGCGTCGTTGCGTGCCGCCTGCGCGCCGTCGTTGGCGTCACGTTCCGCCGCGGCTCCATCGTCATCGACGCAGCCGCTACCCGATGTGCTGCCGGGCTCGTGCTCGAGGTCCGCGTCGGGGGGACAATTGCACTCGAGCCCCTGGCATGCGCGATTTAGGTCGACGCGTACGGTCGTGAACTCGCCGGGTATGAAACTTCCACGGGCGTGCCCTTCGACAAGGAATTCTCCTTTCGCGTCGAGCCCCCTGACACTCACGATGAAGGAGCCGGATGCGTCACCGGGGGGCGGTGCCACCGCGAACGAGAGCAACAGCTTTTCGGGATCGCGCTCGGCGGCCGCCTCAAAGGCGTATGGTTCGCTTTGCTTGCCGCTTTGCTCGTTGGTGATCTGCACGCTGACGCTGGCGAGCTCTGGTCCCAAGTCGCTGTAAACCTCGACGACCGCACGGGTCAGCTTGCCTTCGCCCGCGCATCCGGGAGCGCCCGGCCAGAGCGCAACGAATGCGAGGAAGCGCCAGCATGCCGAGGGGCAAACGCGGTGGATACCGTGCATGGCACATCGAAATAGTGACCGCCGTACCTGCGGTCAAGCGCGCGGGGCGCCGCCTCATCGGACGGGGTGCGCTATGCGCCAGGGACCCAGTCGATGGCAAAAGCTGCCAGGGTTCCCGGGAGCCCTGGTGAGGTCGATTAACGCGATCACGAGGTTTGAAGAGCTCCTGGGGGGCTCGGCGATGTCGCTCGAAGGCTTTGGAAGGCCTCCGGGAGCGCCTTCGAAGGAACACGTCGGTACTGGAGGGCTCCCGGGAGCCCTCGACGCAAGCGGGGCTGTGGATTGGGGGCTCCCGGGGAGCACACGCATTGCGTCGGGCTGCCGGCACCGGTAGCGTGGGAGCTCTCAACTCAGAGCGGAGCTGTCACGTGCTGAACCGACCGCACCTTATTTTTATTAGCTGGAGCGCTGCTTGCGTCGTGTGGGCGGCCAGCGACAAGGCGCGTGCAGAGCAGTTCATCGCGGTGGATGTCACATATACGCACGCTGCGGACACCACGACGGACTCGCACTACTACGTCGATCCCTCGCCGAGCACGCCAGCGAACTGGAAGGCGCCCGTGGACTACGCGAGTGGCTCGGTGCACGTGCTTCTGCAAGTGAAGACCAAGCCGACCAACGCGCCCACGCGCTTCCAAGTCTGCTTCGAGGGCACGCCGCAATTCAGCTGCACGGATCAATCGCCGGTCTACACGACGACGGGCGAATACGAGTGGACCACCGCGTTTTCTAATTTTTATCAACCGTCCGGCGTCGACTGGAGCAAAGGCGTCAAGCGGATCCCGCTCATCCTCAAGGACACGAACAACAACAAGCCGCAGGGCGACCCGCAATACGTGCCCACGGACTTGCGCGTTGAGGTCGCCGTTCTCTCGCCTGGCGCAAAGTACATGAAGCCCACGCAAGACGCGGGCGCCGCCGGCGATGCAGGCGCGAACAGCGGTCCCGTGGATGCAGGCGCAGAAGGCCCTCACAGCGATGCGGGGGCCACGGCGCCGGCTGCGACCGACGCCGCGACCGGCGCGACCCTGGATGCAGGTCGCGCGCCGACATCCGGCAACGATGATGCCCGCGCCCCCGCGGTCTCGCACGACGCCGGCGCAGCGAGCGATGCAGGCGCACCGCTGGCGGACGCCGGAGACGACTCGGAAGCGAAGCACTCAGATTCGGATTCCGGCTGCAGCACGGGCCGCGGGGATCTACAGGGAAGCCTCGCGCTGATGACGCTCGTCGCGCTCGCGAGTCGGCGCAAGGTGCGCCATCGTCGCGCGCGAGCTTTGTCGCTGCCTTGCTGACGCGAGGTGCGCCGCGCCATACACCTGCGGATCAGGGCTCGTCCCAGGTGAGGACCTCGAAGCCCTCGCGCGCGGCCGCATCGGCGAGCCTCTGATCGAGGCTGACGAACGGAAGGTTGCGCAAGCCTCCTTCCGCGATGACGAGCTCCGCACCTAGCTGAGCCGCGTCGGCAGCCCGCAGGGCGTGCCGCGCCAGAACCGACGTCGCGCGCACGCGTACGGCTTCGAGATCACCTCGGTCGCTGCGCTCGCGAGCTCGCTGATGAGCTTCAGCGCGTCGCGGCGTTGGTTCCGCGTGAGCGCTCCCTCGCGCGCGGGGCGTTCGACCGCGGAGGAGAGCTCGACGCGCGTCGTGCCCCAGGTGCACACGCCATCGTCGCTGCGCATCCAACCATCCACAAACTTGCTGCCGGGCTCCGTCACGATCAGCGGAAGCAGTGCGGAGGCATCCCAGTACCTCAAAGCCGGTCCTCGCGGTCTTCGTCGAGCGCCACCTGGACTTCGGCGCGCGTGGAGATCCTGCGCGAGAGCAGCGCCTTGATCTTGCCGTGGCCGCGTCGAACGATGCCAGACTGCACGAGACGTTCGAGCCCGGCTTCTTTGGCCTCCGGCCGCGCCGGCATGGCGACCAGCCACGCGATGGGCACGCCGCGCTCGAGCACCTGCACCTCCACCCCGCGCTGCGCCATGACCTTTATGGTCAGATGAAGATGACTCGTCAAGTCATCTCGCTGATCGCCCCTGTAGCGGTCAGCTTCCGTACGCCGAGCAGCCCCCCGGTCTGGCGACGATCCTCGGCATGAGTAAGCGCACGTTGCGCCGAAGGCTCGCCTCGGCGTGCACGTCGTACCGCCGCGTGCTGGACGAGGTGCGCAGGGAGCGCGCGCTCGCGCTCGTCAGCGAGGGCAAGCTGAGCGTGAGCGAGCTGGCGCTGCAGCTGCTTGCAGCGCGCGCCCGCACGCTTGCGGACGACCACGGGCCAAACCACGAACGCACGATTGCGACGCGGTTGGTCTACACGTTACAAGGTGGCCATGCTGCGCAATCCGGGCATCGCCCGTCTTTGCTTACGCGCTCACGAGCTACATCGTTGGGCGCACGTGTGCGCGTTGCTGTTCGCGCTGTGGCCGGCGCAGAGCCTCGCGGAGCCGGTCGCTCCCGAGCTCTTCTGCAGCGTCTACCCGACGATTCCAGACTGCGAAGGAAAGATCGTCAACTGCGCGCAATGCCACGTGTCCGTGGCCCCCGTCGCCTGGAATGGGTACGGACAGGCGGTGCTCGCGAAGCTCTCCAGCGATGTCGCCTTCGAGCAGGCTTTGCCTGACGCGGTCCACGCGATCGAGCAGGAAGACTCCGACGGCGACGGCCTGACGAACTTGCGCGAGCTGACGCTCGGCACGATGCCCGGAGACGCAAGCTCGGGCTGGAGCGAGCCGCCCGCGCCCATGGGCCCGGAGAATCCGCGCTTCGACGTGGGCAACTACGATTTCCGCTTCGCCTACCGCCGCGTATCCGTTTTGTACTGCGGCCAATCGCCGAGCTACGAAGAGCTTCAGGCCTTGAGCGCAGGCCAGCCAGACGCCGCCACGTTGCACCAGCGCGTCCACGACAAGCTCAGCGCTTGCCTGAATTCAACATATTGGTCGAAGACCGCGCTGCCGCGCTTGGCCGACAAACGCATTCGCCCCCTCGCGGCCGCCGGTCCCGACACGCAGGTCAAGATCGGTCCGTTTCGACTCGTGATCGGCGACTACAACTACGACTACCGCATGTGGCGCTACCTGCTTACGGGCGATCGCGACATGCGCGAGCTCCTGACCGCGCGCTATCACGTCGTGGAGGCCGCCGACGGCACGCTCAGTCAGGTGACAGGTCCGCTCGATAAATCAGACCCGTCGGCCCTCGCTGGCGGCCAGCCACTCTCCGAAGATCAGCGCGCCGGCATGATCACGACGCAGTGGTTTCTGGCCATCAACACGATGTTCAGCGGCCTCCCGCGTACCACCGCGGCGCAAGCGTATCGCGCGTATCTCGGCGCCGACATCACCAGCCTCGACGGCATTCGTCCAGTCCCCGGAGAGCCCGCCGATATCGACGACAAGGGCGTAGACGACCCGCGCTGCGCCATCTGCCATTCGACGCTCGATCCGCTCGCCTACGCCTTCGCCAAGTATGAAGGCATCGACGCGATGTACAACGGCGGCGGCTTCGGAGGTTATCGTCCGGAGCGCGTCACGCGCACCATGCCGCGCTGGGACGACAGCGTACAACGGCCGGTGCTGTTCGGGCAGTACGTGAGCAGTCTCGTGGAGTGGGCGGGGGTCGCGGCTGCGTCCGACATGTTCAAGCGCAACATGGCAGAGCTGTTCTTCGAGCACGCGCTGTCGCGGCCGCCGAACGCCGGCGATCTCCCCGAGTTCACCGCGCTGTGGATGGCGTTGCCTGCCGACGGCTACTCCGCCAATCGTATGTTGCACCGTCTGATAGACACGCGCGCCTTCGGAGTTCCATGATGAAGCGATCGGGTTTTTCATGGGCTGCGGTCCTGAGCCTGGCTTTCGCCATGGCGAGCGGTTGTTCCAAAGGATCGGAACCACAGCCGGCCCTCCCGAACACGGAGACGGCGGCGTACCGGGCGTCCACGCAGCCCAACCTGCAGTGGAAGCGCTACGCCGCGCTCGAGGCTGATCTGACGCGCGCGCTCGAGCTTGCGCCCGAAGAGCTGTGCAACGAGCTCGGTCGCGCGTCGTGCATCCATGAGGTGCACCTGGTGCCGCTCGGCGGCAACGACCCGTTCGCGACCGGTCTGCTCGAGCCGAGCGCCGAGCCGCTCGCGACGACGCCCACCGCGATCGATCGCGTGCTCTTGAGCGCGTGCGGCCAGCGAGTCGCGCTCGATCGCGCGGCCGGACCGCAAGCGGCGCGCGTGTTCGGCGCGCTCGATCTCGAAGGCGACGCCCCCGAGCCGGGCCATCCCAGCGTCACGGAGACGGTCAGCGCGCTCTACCGGCGCCTTCTGGCGCGCGATCCGGACGCGCACGAGCTCCCGTTGGTGGCGGCGTTGACGCGCGACCAAGCTGGGAAGCCCGTGCCCGCGGCAGACTTCGCCACGTTGAGCTGCTTCGCGATCGGCTCCACGACTGAGTTTCTGTTCTTCTGACTCCGGGATGGGTATGCGAGATCCAAAATTCAGTCGAAGGCGTCTGATGCAGCTTGGAGCGGCCGGCGCCGTCGCGGCTGGTGTGAGCGCAATGCTGAAGACGCGGCACGTGCGCGGCCAAACGATGCCCACCGCCGTCGCTCCGCAAGACCGCAAGCTCTTGTTCGTGTTCTGCGCGCACGGCGGCGCGAGCATCATCGATAGCTTCCTGCCCATCGTGGACACGGAAGTCGGTGACACCGATCTCGCGAGCACATTGAATGTCTTCCCGGAGCAGCTCGTGGCGCAGCCCGCGGGCAGCAACATCCGCTACGTGAAGCTGCTCGGCAACTACAGCTTCTACGCCACACCGCCCGAGATGGGCGATCTCTTGGTGCGCCACGGCCAAGACATGGCGATCGTGGCGCACGGCGTATCGAGCGTAAACCACGCCGTCGGCCAGCAGCGCGCGCTCAACGGCTCCGGCATCAACCGCGGCCGCACGATCATGGAAGAGGCCGCCATACGCTACGGCGGCGGCATGCCGCTGCCGAGCTGCAACATGTCCGTCGACGGCTATCTCCGGCACGGCCTCGATAACACCGTCCCGCAAGAGGCGCGTCATGAGATCATCGCCACCCCGCTCTTGTTCGCGGCAGGAACGCATGGCTATCGCGGCATAGCCGGGGCTCCGGCGGGCGAGCTCATCGAAAACGCGCGCATGGTGCGTAACGAGCTCGACCGGCGCTCGCTGTTCGCGCGAACCTTCCGCGACAGCCCGCGTCTGAGCAAGTATCTGTCCACGCGCAGTCAGACGAGCGTCGTGCTCGAGCAGGCGGGCTTGGTCGACAAGCTGCTCCTGCTCGACCCCACGCAAGTCGATCCGAAGTACGGCTTGCAAACGTCGCCGCTCGCAGCCGATTTGCGCCAGCGCCTGCCCCTGCTCGACCAAGACAATACGCAAGCCCAAGTCGCGCTGGCGTTCTTGCTCGCTTACTACGGCGTCTCCGTGAGCGTCACGCTCGGCCACAAGCCGGACCCCGTCGTGTTGGCCGACGGCGAGATCACCGGCACACCGATCGCGTTCGACTTCTCCCACAACCTGCATCGCATCGTGCAAAGCATCATGTGGGGCCGCACCGCGAGCTTGCTCGATCAGCTCATCACCTTACTCAAGACTTACGATTATCTAGGCGATCCCGCGCTAGGTAAGATGTGGGACCGCTCGCTGATCTACATCGCGACGGAGTTCGGCCGCGACAAGACGCGCAGCAAAGACGCCGCCGCCTGGGGCACCGGCCACCACATGAACAACGGCTCGGTCCTCATCTCCCCCTTACTCCAAGGCAACGCCATCTACGGCGGCGTGGACCCCAAGACCGGCCTCACCTACGGCTTCGACCCTCAAACCGGCACCCCCGACAAACAGCAGAGCCTCGCCGAAGGCGACGTCTACAGCATCCTCGCCCAAGCCCTCGCCCTCGACTTCCCCGGCCGCCGCAACTTCCCTGCGCTCTTGCGCGGGTAGCGCACGCGCGCAGGGATTCAGCGCTGCTCGACCAGCATCACCCGCCGCGCACCCATCGCCATCGGCTCATGAGTAGCGCTACGCTGTGCCGGCGAGATGAGGCGCGGATGGATCGCGCGCACGACTCCTGCCTGCAACGATGCTGCACTTTGCTCCTGTTTTGGCGTGCAGGTGGCGCGATCCAACCGTCATCCCGCGGGGTGCTCGCGCGCTCTGCTGGTTGCATGTAGAACGGAGCCGATCGCGATTCCCACGGAGCTTCCGTGTTCGACGACGACTACCTTCGTGCATGCCGTTCCTGGGAAGACCTCGTGCTGGTGGCGCCGAGCCGCTGGCGCGCCACGCCGCGCCCAGCCCACTACGAATGGTATGAGCTCCTACGCGTGGCGGAAGCGCGCCACGTGCTACGAGCCGAGCTCGACGGCGATCGCCAGCGCATCAAGCACATCTTTTGCCACGTGTTTTCCACGTCTGCGTATGAGTCGACGTCTGCGATGCTCGACGCGCTGCTCGACGGTCTAGGCGACGTGTTCCCGACTGACGACGATCCGCCTCGGCACGCTTGCCTCTACGTGGCGCGGCGCAAGCGCGAGCCGCCCCCTGCGAGGACGCCGCTGCCGGTCGTCGATCCGCTGCCGCAGGTTCCGCTCACGCTCCCGCGCGGATTCTTGGCGCTCGAGACCGTGGACCCGGATGGCGCGCCGGTTGGTCATGTCGTCTGCGAGGTCGTGCTCGCGGATGGCGAGGTGCGCACGCTCGTCAGCGACGAGCGCGGCCGCGCGCGCTTTGATCCCATCGTACAAGGCCGGTGCGTGATCCGGGTGACGTCGCACGATGGCGGCCTCTGGCGACCTGACGACGGCAGTACTCCCGATATTTCGAGCAGCAACGATCGTGCGCGAAGGCACGTGGTGCAGCGCGGCGAGAGTCTAACTGGTATTGCCCACCGATACGGCATCTCCGACTGGAAGCGCGTGTGGAACGACCAGAAAAACGACGCGCTCCGTAAGAAACGCAAGTGCCCGCACGTGCTCTGGCCGGGCGACGAGCTGACCCTTCCGCCACGCGAGGTGCGTGAGATCGTGCGTGCGACGGACGCGACGTATCGGTTGGTAGTCGACGTTCCGGATGTTGAGTTCCGGGTCATCTTGCGCGATCACCACGGGCGACCGTTCAAGGCACAAGCCTATGAGCTCCGGCTCACGGACCACCCCAACGAACCCCCACGCACGGGTTCAACCGACGGCGCGGGCAAGCTCGTCGAGCGCGTTCCAGTGAGCGTGCGCCGCGTCCGCGTGGCACTACCGGCACGTGGCCTGACGTGGGCGTTCGAGACAAACCGCCTAACGCCTCTTCACAAGAGCGCGGAGGACGTGACAAGCGGGCAAACGTCCGCGGAAAACGAGACCATTTGCGCCTTGCAGGCTCGCCTCAACGCTCTCGGGTTTTCTTGTGGAGAGACCGACGGCTTGCTGGGGCCTCGGACGCGCGAAGCCCTCGCGCTCTTTCAGCGCACCGCACTGCAACGCGAGCCGGCGGACGAGCTCGATGATGTGACGGCGGACAAACTCGAACGACTATTCGGAGTGTTGACCTGATGCGCGCGGATGCATTCCATCAGTCGTCGAGTCGTAGTTCGTCTTCATACGGGTCGCGCGCGTCGACGCGTGCGATCGCGATCGTCAGCTGCGCGCTAGTGCTTGGCGTCGTCATGAGCGTCTGCGCTGGCTGCTCGTCGCCGCAATGCCCCAAGGGTGCCGTGCTCGTGCCGGCGGGGGCGTTCGAGATGGGGACGAAGGTCCACATTTGGCCGATGTGGCAGCTCAAGCCACGCCGCGTCACGCTCACGCGCGCGTTCTGTATCGACCGGACCGAGGTCACCCAGCAAGCGTACGTCGCGTGTCAGGACGCGGGCGCATGCTATCGGTCTCCCACGGCTCTGCCGCGGGCGAAGCAATTGCTTCATCAACCCAAAGACTTCGTCGAATGGGAGGAGGCCGTCACGTTCTGCCGTTGGCTTGGGGGTCGCCTTCCCACGGAAGCGGAATGGGAGTTCGCGGCCCGCGGCACGGACGGAAGGCTCTATCCATGGGGCAACCAGGCGCCGACCCGCGAGTACTGGTCCGGCCCGTATAAGCTGGGCGGAGCCGAGCTTGTCGACGTGGGGAGCTACCCGAAAGGGCGTAGCTTTTTTGGCCTCGACGACATGTCCGGCAACGCCAAAGAATGGGTGGCAGATCTCTGCGGCATGCACGACTCGAAGCCGGATACGGACCCCACGGGTCCCGATTATCCCTACACGGACTATCCATGCCACATCGTCCGGGGCGCCGCCTGGTCGGCGATCCAGGAAGGCGACGCCGCGGCGACCTACCGGCAATTCGGAAACGTTGGCGCCGATGG